>CAZGDG010000004.1:26374-45619 GCA_964524415.1 uncultured Flavobacteriaceae bacterium | reverse complement strand
AATTTATTGGTGCCATACCAAAAGGCCCTAAAATTTGTGTTATCGGTAAACCCAACAACCGTGCCTCTGCCCAATCCTCCTATTTTTAGCGGTACTGATTTAGCTAAGCTATCAAGGTTTTGTTCAGAAATATAACCACTTAATAAAGGGTCTTCTGTATATTGAATGGGATTGTTATAGCTGTTCTTGTCTGGTTTTACAAATAAGGTTGTATTTCTAAATAAGGCTAATTTATCGTTTTTATAACCAAAATTGATTGGGTGAGAACGGTCTAAACGCGCTTCAAAAATAGCGCCTCCTATGCCTTGGGCACCTCTAAAGTTTCGTCTGTCTTCAAAACTCACATTTTTGGCAATAAGTTTACTTGTTTTAAAATCTAGATTTAAGAGCTTATTCCTATCTAACCATTTGAGTGTGTTTCTGAAAGCTATTAACGTCCCTCCATTTTGAATCCAGTCTTTCAGTTTTTTGGTGTTACTGTCATTTAGTCCAGAATAAGAATTTACCATAATCATGGCGTCGTATCGAGACAAGTCGGCACGACCAAAATTTTTGGTGTCTAATTTTGTAACTCTTATGTCATATCTCGTATCCAGAAGGTGCCATATTTCCCCAGCATCATAGGAAGATATGCCGTCGCCTAATAAAAGTGCGATATGTGTTTTTTCTAAAACCCTAAAATTGTTACTACCCAAATCGATGCCTTCATTTAATCCTGTTGAAACGGCATCAACCGAAATATGGCTCTCTTTTGCCGCTTTGTCTAAAAAGGAATAAAGGTCTTGCGAGGAGAGATTTTGATTTTGTACAGGCACCATAATTGTTCCATAGTCATAGGGTTTGCCATTTGCACTAAAACGTTTCATGCTCACTTTAGCACGTAAGCCTTTGTTTAAAATAGCATTTAACAGTTTAGGCGAATAATATTCGTGCCACTCAAAAAGATAGGCGTAGTCGCTTTTAGCGGCTACACCACCGACTTTATGGTCTAAGGTTTCTACTTCATCTCCAGCGATTTTAGTGGTAGTGAGTTCGTAATCTAAATTAAATGCCAGCGGGAAGGTCCAAGCAGAGATGTCATAGAAAAGACTGTCTTGGAATGTTGTTCGCTTTTCAAACATGGCATTTATGAGTCTTGTTTTATTTTGATTTTTTGGCACTACAAAAGCATAATCTTTCTTAAAATGCTTACCATTGATATCTCTATCGGATTTTAAATGGTGAAATTTGATATTGTGGCGCTTTAAAACTTCGGCAAGGTGGTAGGTTTTTGCCGCATCTTTTTCATCGCCAAATATAAAGGCAGTATTCCCTTCCTTTCGGGCTTCTGTTCTCGCATTCTTGAAGAAATTATGTTGATATTCCAGTAATTCCTTGCGCATGTTTTTAGCCGCCTCCAATGTAGATAAAGCTGCTGTAAACTGATTTCTTATGGTAAATGGAAAGGTGAGAATGCCGTTATCGCTCTCCTGTAAATGTCCTCGTGAGCTTGCTTGTTCAAAAAGGATTCCAATACCACCATTGATATCTGGAAATGTAGATCCTTTTCCGTAATAAAAATCGTCGTAGCTTTCCTCAGTATAGTATAAGGATCCAATTTTATCTAAAGCCTGAGCGTGGTATGTCCCTACCTTTTTTGTCAACTCCTGATTTAATTTTGGCGTCAAAGGATGTGTTCTAGATGGTATCCCAGGCTGAAAAAAGAACGTTGAATTGGTACCCATTTCATGATGGTCTGTTAGGATATTGGGCATCCATTTGTGGAAATTGGCAATTCTTGCCCTAGATTCCGGGAGTTGTACAGGAAGCCAGTCCCTGTTTAAATCGAACCAATAGTGGTTGGTCCGGCCGCCAGGCCAGACTTCACTGTACTCACGGTCATTAGGGTCTGGATTTAAATTCATAGACCTATTGCTGTTGGCCCAATAGGCAAATCGCTGTAGTCCATCTGGGTTATACGAAGGATCAAAAAGTATAATGGTGTTGGATAGCAAATCGTCAATTTCTGGCCCTTGTGCGGCAGCCAAATAATAGGCAACCAGCAATGCAGCGTTGGCGCCACTGGGCTCATTGCCATGTATGGAAAATCCTTGGTAAACAACTACAGGTCTGTTATCACTAAAATTATCCGTTGATGTCGCTTCAAGGTGTTTTTGCCTAAGCTGTTCAATGGACTCATGATTTTCTGGTGAGGTTATTGTTAAAAGCAGGAGCGGTCTATCTTCAAATGTTTCTCCTGTTTCCTCAATACTGATGCGATTGGATGCTTTGGCCAAGACATACATATACTCAACTAACTTATCATGGGTGATATGCCATTCTCCCACTTGGTGTCGCACAATCTCCTCTGGTTGTGGTATGGCGGGATTGTAGGTAACATTTGAAGGTAAATAGTAAGTTAAATCTGTAGGATTCTGTGAAAATAAATTGGTAGTAAAAACTAGTAACACCAATAAAATAGTACGCATAATATAGTTTTAAAAGTTAGTTAGGGTTTAAAAATAAAAAAACCGTTACTTGAGGTAACGGCTTTTTATTTTAATTTAACACATCAGTTTAAATATCATCAAAACTGATATCAGTAAAGTTTTCTGTTCCTTTGTCGGCGTCTTCAGAGGTTTTGGCCTCATTTTTAACAAAATCATCTTCGCGTTTAAAGTCTTTTTGGTGTCGCTCACTAATTACTTCTTCACCTTTTTCGTTGATGATGTAATCCGTCATTTCACCTAAGATCTCTTTAAATTCAGTAAAGTCTTCTTTATATAAGTAAATTTTGTGCTTTTTGTAATGGTAAGACCCATCGTCGTTTGTAAATTTTTTACTTTCAGTAATTGTGAGATAGTAATCACCAGCTTTAGTTGCTCTTACATCAAAAAAATAAGTGCGTCTTCCCGCACGTAGGACTTTAGAATAAATTTCTTCTTTATCGCTCATACCGTAATCACTCATAAATCAATCTTTAGTATTAAAATTTCCGTCCAAAAATCTAAAAAAAAAGTAAAGTAACCAACAAATTATAGTATTTCTTTTTCCGACAGCTGTTTTGTGTATAGGTCCTTGTAATAGCCGTCAATGTTTATCAATTCTTCATGTGTTCCTGATTGTAGGATTCTGCCATCTTCCAAAACAATAATCTTATCGGCATTTTTGGCTGAAGATACTCTATGGCTAACAATTATGGTTGTTTTGCCTTTAGTTAGTTTTATAAGGTTCTTTAGAATTTTCTCTTCAGTTTCTGTGTCTACAGCAGATAAACAATCATCAAAAAGAAGGATTTCAGGTGTTTTTATAATGGCTCTGGCAATAGATACGCGTTGTTTTTGGCCGCCTGAGAGTGTTATACCTCGTTCTCCCAAAACAGTATCGTAACCTTTGTTAAAGCCCATGATATTTTTATGCACTCTTGCATTTTTAGCAGCTTGTACAACTTCCTCGTCCGAAGCATCTTCCTTACCGAATTTTATATTGTTCTTAATGGTGTCTGAAAACAAAAAAGCATCTTGAGGCACATACCCTATGCTTTCTCTTAGACTGTTAAGGTTTAATTGGTCAATGGGCAAATTATCAATCAGAATGATACCATTGTCAATATCATATAAACGGCCAAGAAGATCTAATACGGTTGATTTTCCGGAGCCGGTTTTCCCCAATATGGCTAAAGTGTCACCAGCTGGCAACGAAAAGCTAACATTTTTTAAGGCCTCAATATTGGTATCTGGATAGGTGAAGGATACGTTTTTAAATTTAATCTCACCTTTAATAGGAGTGGGCTCAAAAGTTTTATTTTTTATTTCTGGTTCGGTCTCTAAAAATTGATTTATCCGTTTTTGAGAGGCCTCGGCTTGCTGTACCAGAGAGGTTACCCAACCTACAGTTGCTACAGGCCACGTAAGCATATTGACATATATGATGAACTCTGCAATGGTTCCGATGTCTTCAATTTCACCACTCATATACTGCATTCCGCCTATGTAGATAACCAATAAATTACTAATACCTATAAGTAGAATCATCATAGGGAAAAATAGAGCTTGTACTTTTGTTAAATCAATTTGCTTTTGTCTGTTTTCGGCCGAAAGCGCTTCAAAAGTTGTGTTGGTCCTAGGTTCGATACCATAAGATTTTATTACGGAAATACCACTAAAAATTTCTTGTGAATAGGTAGATAGCGTTGATAAGGATTCTTGCACAATGGTACTGCGTTGATTAATCAATCGGCTCAATTTGTATATCGCCACCGAAAGTATGGGCAAAGGCAGTAAAGTGTACAAGGTTAATTTGGGTGCTGCATTTATCATGTATATCAAGGCTACCACAAAGAGTGTTATGGTATTCATGGTATACATTATTGCTGGTCCAACATACATCCTAACCTTTCCAACATCCTCGCTTATTCTATTCATAAGGTCACCTGTTCTATTGGATTTATAGAAATTTAAGGAGAGCACTTGGTAGTGCTGGTAAATTTCGTTCTTCAAATCATATTCTATGTACCTAGACACATTGATGATGGTCTGCCGCATTAAAAAGGTGAATAATCCAGCAATAATGGCAGCTCCCAACAGATAAAGGATGTTGGTCATTAATTCGGTTTTAAAAACCTCGTTGGTAATTTCGCCATCCAGCCTGTCGGATACCACATTGATAGAGGCACCTATAAGACGCGGTGTAAAAAGTGCAAAAACCTTAGCAACAATAGTAATGATAATACCAACTATTAAGCGATAACGATACTTATAAAAATATTTATTGAGATGTTGGAGTGCCTTCATAGTGCCGTTGGTCGGGTAAAAGTATTATGATAATCCCATTTTTGCGTTAATATTTTGCTAATCCTCTAATATTAATTTAATTTTGCGAGCCGTTTTTAAATTATTTATAAGCGGCCTAAATCTATATGTACGATATGACTTCAGAAGTTATAACTTCAAAGGATCTCTCACAAATTGACCCTGTTTTTGGACAACCGTCTTTTGATGATCACGAACAAATTGTTTTTTGCCACGACAAAGATACTGGTTTAAAAGCTATAATAGGAATCCACAACACTGTTTTAGGCCCAGCTCTTGGTGGTACAAGAATGTGGCAATACAAAAATGAATGGGAAGCACTAAACGACGTGCTTCGCTTGTCGCGTGGCATGACCTTTAAATCGGCTATTACAGGCTTGGACCTTGGAGGAGGAAAGGCCGTAATAATTGGTGATGCCAAAACACAGAAAACACCCGAATTAATGAAGAAGTTCGGCGAATTTGTGCATTCCCTTAGCGGTAAATATATTACGGCGGAAGATGTAGGTATGGAAACCGAGGATATGGATTTAGTCCGAGAGGTGACGCCTTACGTAACTGGGATTTCTGAAAGTAAAGGTGGCGCAGGAAACCCTTCTCCGATTACAGCTTATGGTGTATTCATGGGTATGAAGGCTGCAGCCAAATTTAGGTTTGGTTCTGATATTTTGGAAGATAAGTCAGTTTTTGTTCAGGGCATTGGCAATGTGGGTGAAGCTCTAGTTGAGCATCTCGTTAACGAAGGAGCTAATGTAACCATTGCAGATATAAGCCAAGAACGCTTAGAAGAGGTGAGGTCTAAATATGATGTCACTATTTACGGCGGAATGGATATCTACAGCGAAGATATGGACATTTATGCACCTTGTGCCTTGGGCGCAACCATTAATGATGAAACCATTTATAAATTACGTGCCAAAATTATAGCTGGTGCTGCAAACAATCAATTAGCTAATGAGGCTAAGCATGGTCGAATTCTTCAAGAACGTGGTATTGTTTACGCTCCAGATTTTCTCATCAACGCAGGAGGGATTATCAATGTTTATGCAGAATTGGAGAATTACGATAAACAGGAGATTATGCGAAAAACCGAAAATATCTATAATACCACTTTGGAGATTTTGGATAATGCAAAGGTGAATAATCTCACTACCCACAATGCGGCTATGAATATAGCGCGAGAGCGCATAGAAACAAGAAAGCGAGAAAATTCTAAATAATTTTTTTCAATATCAAATAATAGTATTTTTGCAAGGTGAACCAAATAAAGGTTCACCTTTTTATAATCATTGTACAAGAAGGTTCTTTTAACATGCTTAACCGAAGACATATTAGAATAAAGGTCATGCAATCCCTTTATGCCTTTAGAGGTTCTGAAAGTGACGACATCACTAAAGACGAAAAATTCTTGCTTAATAGTTTAGACAGCATGTATGACCTGTACCTTTCTATATTGGCATTATTAACGGAACTCCACAAGAAAAGCATAGCCTATAATGCTAGACTTCAAAATAGGTTATCTAATGAAAACGATGGCAACAATGAGCCCTCACTATTAGAATCTAATAGAATCTTACTTAAAATTGTAAACAATAAACTACTTCAAGAGATAATTACAAAGCGCAAGCTTAATTTTTGGGATTTAGACTTTGAGTATGTAGACCTCTTGTTCAAGGCCATAAAAAATAGTGAGAGCTATAAAAACCATTTGAAGTCAGGGGTAGACAGTTTTGAGGACGACAAGAACTTTTTTATTGAGCTGTATACAGAAGTCATAGCGCCCAACGATAAGTTGTACGATTATTTTGAAGATAAAAAATTAACTTGGGTAGACGATTTGCCTATTGTTAACACGGTTCTCGTTAAATTGATACGAAAGATGCGGGAAAAGGCACCCGACACTTTTTTGCTTCCGGAACTATACAAAGACAAGGACGATAAAGATTTTGCTGTGTCGCTTCTTAGGAAAACCCTTTTAAATGGAACGAAGTTTAGCGAGGAAATTGCGCTAAAAACCAAAAATTGGGATACAGAGCGTTTGGCCAGCATCGACGGTGTATTACTTAAAATGGCACTATGCGAATTTCAAAAATTTCCCTCCATTCCGCATAAGGTTACCATTAATGAATATCTCGAAATAGCAAAGGAATATTCAACGCCCAAGAGCAGTATTTTTATCAATGGCATATTAGACCGTATAGTTAAAGAATACAATGCTGAAAATCTTTACCCTAAGGTAGGCCGAGGGTTGTTATAACCTAAACGCCTGAAATCTATTTCTTACAAATAGAGGTTAACTTAGCGATTAAAGTTTCAATTGGCGTAAATAATTCTTAACTTTGGCGGCTGAATTAATAAAGTAATAATTAAACAAAACATAGCAATGAAAAAAGTAATTCTAGGATTAGGTGCACTTTGTATGCTAGCCTTTACATCATGTAAGGACAACGCAGCGTCTAAAATTAAATCTGAAAATGTTGCCGTAGCAGCAGAAAGAGATGCCAATGCAGGAAACTTCCCTGTGATTACCTTTGACAAGACCGAACATGACTTCGGTACTATTGAAAATGGCACTCCTGTAGAGACGACCTTTAAGTATACCAATACAGGTAACTCCATGCTCGTGGTGAGCAACATTAAAAGTACTTGTGGTTGTACAGTACCATCAAATTGGACAAAAGAGGTTGCTCCTGGTGAAACGGGTGAGTTTACTGTAAAGTTCAATGGAAAAGGTAACGGTAACAAAGTAACCAAGTCTGTTACGATGACAACAAATACCGAAAAAGGAAAAGAAGTGGTTAAAATTATGGCTTTTGTTGAAAAAGACCCTAATGCACCGACTAAGGCTGCTGCCCAGCCAACTTCAAGCAATCCATTAGCTACGCCAGTAAAAAAGTCGTCCACCCAACCAGGTCACGAAGGCCATAATCACGACTAATTTTAATGGAAGGTTTAAGTTCTTTTTTACCCTTTATAGCCATCTTTGCGGTGATGTATTTCTTTATGATAGCACCGCAGATGAAACGAGCAAAAAAGGAAAAGAAATTTGCAAGCGAAATGAAACGTGGCGACCGTATCATAACAAAAAGCGGTTTACACGGCAAGGTTGTTGAATTAAATGATAAAGATAACAGTTGTGTTATTGAGACTATGGCTGGCAAGTTGAAGTTCGATCGATCAGCAATTTCAATGGAAATGAGTCAGAAGTTAAATGCACCTGTTTCTAAAAAATAAAAACGTTTAGCAACGTCGCTTAAAAATATTAAAAAATCCGTCTTTTTGACGGATTTTTTTTGTGCACATATATAAGAAGCCGCTACAATCGCATAAGTGAATGAACCAGTACTAACGGTTAAATAAATTAACCTTTCATCCAAAACAAGCTGTATTTCATCGAAAATTAGGTGCGTTTTCTTTTTAACATATTTTTTTGATTAGTTTTAAATGAGTTTTTTAAGCTCAATTTCATTTTAGTAGTGATTGATTAATAGCAACTAATTATCGCTCTAAACTACCTTTTTAACGGTTTCAGCTAACAACTAAATAATGTTTTCTTGAAGCTGTTGTGTCTATTTTGTTATGGAACTATTAACCAATACTAATAATCCATGACTAGAAAAAGTACTCTCCGTGCCCCTTTAATTAAATCAATTTTACTGTTTTTTACCTTGTTAATGTCCAGTATGTCCTGGTCGCAATGTGATTATACCCTAGAGATGAACGATTCTTTTGAAGATGGATGGAACGGCTTTTCTCTAGATGTATTTGCTAACGGTAATTTGGTTCTAGAAGGTGCCACATTCGCATTGGGAGCCCAAGAACTTTTAACATTCCCTGTAAATGAAGGTGATGACATTACTACGGCAGTTAACACTACAGGTAGTTTCGATGGGGAAGTCTCTTATCGTATTTTAGACGCTTTGGGTAATGAAGTCGGTTCCGGAAATGCATCGAATGACATTGTTGCAGGTACAATTACGGCTTCTTGTCCTTCTTGTACACCAGTAGTCGTAAACAACTCTTTTGTTACGGAAACCTGTAACCCAGACGGAACAGGCACGTATACCGTGACCTTGGAATTTGAGTCGACTTTAGAGCTCTTGAACATTTCGTTAAACGCAGATAACACAGAGGATCCACCAATCGTTGGTGTTCCTGGTTTAACTACTGTGGTTGGACCATTTGATGCAGGCACACCAGTTGATTTATATATTATCAATTTTGATTCACAGTGTTCTTACTTTTTAGACACCTTTAATTTTGATTGTCCTAAACCCCAAGATAATTGTAATACTGCCGAATCGATTGGTCCTGGTACATACGTAACTACCATTACGCAAGGAAGTAGCGGATCTGTAATGGGAACAGGAGGAGATTCAGCATTTTTTGTCTACACTCCAACTGAAGACGGGGAAATTTACGTCAACTCTTGTAATGGTGGTGCGGATACATTTTTAAATATAGGTAATGGTGTTTGTGCTGACTTAACATCAATAGCTTCCAATGACGATTCTTGCGCGTCAGGATTGGGTAACAATTTTGCTTCGGAAATTACCATACCAGTAACAGCTGGAGTGGATTATTACATAGAATGGGATGATAGATATGGTTCTGGTGCTAATGAGTTTACTTGGACCTTGGAGTTTATCCCACCGCCAGCATGTCCAGCGCCAACCGATTTTACAGCCACTCGCATAACGAACCCTGATGGTGTCTTACTTGAATGGACACCAGGAGGTAATGAATTTATTTTTGATGTAAGTGCTTCCCAACCAGGTGCGACTGAGCCCGATGGAACTTTTCCTGAAATCAATACATCGGAAACAACTACGACATTTACAGCACCTGCTCCAGGAGAAACCTTATTGTATTGGGTTCGTGGTCGTTGTTCTGATTCACCCTCATTAGTCAGCGACTGGGTCTCTGTAGAATATACAGAGCCGTTACCAGCACCGGACAATGATGACTGTGCCAATGCTACAGAAATTTTATGTGGTCAAACGATAAATGCTACATCAGAAGGGTCGCTCGGAAACCAAGAAGGTAGTGGTTGTTCTATTGGCGACAATGGTATTTGGTTTACGTTTACAGGTACAGGTGGAGACATGACTGTAGCTGTAGATGCAAGTTTTGACCATGAAGTTGCCATATCAACTGGAGTTTGTGGTGATTTAACTAACATTGTATGTGATGATCAATCTACTGGAACAGAAACACATACATTTGCTTCTGAATTAGATGCAATCTATTATGTGTATGTGGCTGATTTTTCAAGTTTCGGCACACCAGATACTGGGACTATTGACATTTCATTATCATGTGCTGCAGTGCCAACCTGTCAAGATCCTTCAGACTTAGCAGCAATCAATATCACGGGAACATCTGCTGATTTAGCGTGGACTGAAAATGGAACAGCCACGGTTTGGGACATAGAGTTAGTCGATGTTACCGCAGGAGGTACCGCCACTGGAACTCCAACAAATGGAGGTGTTACAAATCCAACAACATTAACTGGTCTTACTGCCGGAAATAGCTATGAATATTATGTGCGTGCAGATTGTGGTGGCGATACAAGTGCATGGGTAGGTCCATTTGCATTCACTACAGCAGGAGATTGCTCTACAACTGGTACTTTTTCTTATGGTAATAACTCAGATGCAAGTAACAGCATTAACTTTTTTGTAGATACGCCAGGAGATATTATAACCTTAACGTTTACCGCTGGGTCCACGGAATCCTGCTGTGATCAATGGTTTGTTACAGATGGCGCTAACGGAACAGGATCTGTAATCGATTCAGGTTTCGGTAGCATTGTTGGGTCTTACGAGTCTACAACTGGAGAAATTTCATTTTATGTAGATTCTGACGGATCCATTACAGGTACAACTTTTGAATATTCAACATCTTGTACTACACCTTCAACGGATACACCAGACTTTTTTAATTTGCAATTCCCTGCTACTGGAGATATAATAGTAGGTGATGAGTTCTTGGTTTTTGCTCAAGTTTTTGAAGGTGGCTTAACTGATACCTCTTCTACACCTGCCTCTGGAATTGAAGCATGGATAGGCTATAGTACGGTAGATTCTAGTCCAGATACCGATTCAGATTGGACCTGGATACCAGCTGCAACCAACCCAGGTTACGATTTTAGCCAAAATAATGATGAGTACTTCTTAGATTTAGGGGCAGAAGTCCCTGGTGTTGGAACATATTATTACGCAAGTCGTTGGAGCCTTAATAATGGACCATTTGTTTATGGTGGCATACTTCCGGATGGCACTGGTGGTGGTGAATGGGGCCAAAATGGTTGGGCCTCTGGTGTCCTTACGGTATCGCCACCACCTGCACCTGATAACGACCTTTGCGAAAACGCTACTCCAATTAATTGTGGAGATACAGTTACAGGCTCAACGGCAAATGCTACCAGCACTTTAGGCAATAGCTCACCAGATGTTTTCTATTCATTGGAAGGCACGGTTGCTGGTGAAGAGGTAACTGTTAGTTTATGTGGTTCCTCTTTTGACACGTTTCTAAGAATTTTTGATGTTTGTGGAGGTGAAGAGATAGCTTCAAATGACGATAATTTTGCAGCATGTGGGCCTGGAAATAATTCACAGTTGACATTTACCTCAGATGGCGCTACGACTTATATAATTGTAGTAGAAGGTTTTGGTTCTAATTCTGGAGACTACAACCTCGAGGTAACCTGCGTGCCACCACCAACATGTCCGGTTCCAACAGATTTTGCACCAACAACACAAACGCCTACGATAACCACATTTACGTGGACACCTGGAGGTGACGAAACATCTTGGGAATTTGCTGTGTCGCAGCCTGATGCTACGGAGCCAGAACCTGCAATCGTAGTTACTGAACCAACCGCTAATGCAGGCCACAATCCAGGGCAAACAATTCTGTATTGGGTTCGTGCCATTTGTGGACCAGATAATTTTAGTGATTGGGTCACCATAGAATATACATCGCCTTTACAGGGACCAGATAATGATGACTGTGAAGGAGCACTACCTTTAGAGTGTGGTGTTACAGTTACAGGAAATACAGAAGGAGCAACAGCATCTGGATTGGATGCATCATGTGGTGGATTTGCATCAGCAGATGCCTTAGACCTATTCTATACCTTTGAGGCAGACGGAACGAGTAGTTATACCGTTAGTCTAACCTCTGTAACGTCATTTGATGGAGTGCTTTTTGTTTACTCTGGTCCATGTGACGATCTTACAAGTGTAGCATGTAGCGATAGCGGTAGTCCAGAAGAGGTTGTGCTTGATACACCTGCGGCTGGCACCTACACCGTAAGGATATTCGATTATTTCGGAACAGGTGACTTTGCCCTAGATCTTACATGTGAGGAACCACCAGCTTGTACACCAGCAGTCATTGAAGACGCTTTTGTTACCGAAACTTGTAATCCAGATGGTTCAGGAACTTTTAATATATCAATTGACTTTGATACAGTAGTTGAAGTATCAACTGTTTCCCTAGATCCGGAGAATACCCAGTTTCCTCCAGAAATCGGATTCGACACAACAGAATCCATTTTTGTTCTCGGTCCTTTTGAAGCTGGCACACCAGTTGATTTATACGTAAATGGTTTTGATTCTGATTGTTCATTCTTTATAGGTACCTTTAATTTTGATTGTCCTCAACCCGCTCCAGATAACGATTTACTTGCCAATGCTATCCCTGTAGCCTGTGGTGATACCGTATTAGGAACAACGATAAATGCTACCTTGGACGAGGCTGATGCGCCCGAAGTAGCAACTGTTGAGCCGGATACTAATGCAGATGTAGATTCACCATGGGTTTGGTATTCCTTTACTGGTAATGGCTCAGCAGAGCGCGTAACGTTATCTACATGTGGCACGGACAATACAGATTTTGATACAGAGATTTTTGTTTATACAGGAACATCAGGGGACCTCACTCTAATTGATGATGGCTTCGACGAATGCGGTGGTTCTGCAGAAAATTTTGCAGCAGAAACGTCTTTTGATTCAGATGGCTCAACTACTTATTTCATCGCCATTGGCGGATGGAATGCTGATGACGTTGGTAATTTCCAATTAGCAGTAACTTGTGAAATTCTAGATCCATGTGATGGCCCGCTTCCAAACCTTGTTTGGACAGGAGCTGAAGACAGTAACTGGGAGAACGCTGGCAACTGGGAGAACAGTGAGGCACCAGGCTTAAATGTGTTTGCTAACGTGAACATTCCAAGTGCATTGCCTAACTATCCAATACTAACGCTTGGCCAAGACCTTTATATAGGTGAATGCTCTACAATTTTCGTAGATGATTTTGCCACTATCAATTTTAGACCTAATGTTGTTTTAACTAATGATGGTACATTGGCCACTGAAGGTCCTGTAACTTTTGAATCTGACGAAACAGGAACGGCCTATATTGGTTCTGGTGTTGGCGTGTTCATAGGAGATGATTATACCGTTGAGCGCTTTATACCTGCCAAGAGAGCTTATAGACAGTTAAGTCCAGCAGTAACAACTACTCTCCCGATATCGGAGAACTGGCAACAGGATACCCATATTACGGGTCCAGCTGGTAATACGGATGGCTTCGATGTTACAGAGACCGGAAATCCATCGGCATACATTTTTGACAATGTTGTCTATGATTACATTCAATTACCAAATACCAATGCCACGAACCTCATACCAGGTACGATGTACCACATATTGGTAAGGGGAGATAGAACGACAGATCTTACCAACAACGAGGCAACGCCGTCCAACACAACCTTGAGGGCAACAGGAGAGCTAACGGCAGATAATGCCGGTTCGCAGACCATATCCGTTGATGTACCAGAACAGCGTTTTGTAGCTGTAGGTAATCCATTCCAAGCTCAGGTTGATATGAATGCTGTACTAACAACAAGTACAACTAATATCAGTCCTAATTTCTATTGGGTGTGGGATCCTAACCTAGGTACAAGAGGGGCCTATGCGACTGTGATTGCTGCTACTGGTTCACCAACACCTTCAGATTCAGACGCAGACCAGTTCTTACAAGCTGGTCAGGCAGGATGGGTGTTTACGGCAGATGCCGGACCATCTTCGGTAACCTTTACCCAAGACAGTAAGAATACAGGTGTGGAGACCTCTACGTTTAGAAATGAGAATGCCATGAGTCTAGGTCAATTACAATTGTCCTTGTATGAGAGCGGAGCATTGGCCAACAATGGCACAGCCGCAGACGGTGTTATGATTTTGTTCGATACCTCAGGTAATAACGGTGTTGATGCTAATGATGCGCCTGATATTACCAACCTTGATGAGAACTTTGCGATTAACAACGATGGAACTCTGTTGAGTATTGAGACCAGGGCTCAACCAACGGATGAGGAAGAGGTACAATTAGAAGTTAACACTTACAGAAGTACCAATTATACAATTGTTGCCCAAGGTATAGCCATGGAAGATGCAACGGCATTTTTAGTAGACAACTATACCGGTGCAATGACAGAAATCCCGCAGAGTGGGTCAGTAGACTACAGCTTTACTGTAGATTCAAGTATAGCAGGATCTATTGCTAATGACCGCTTCAAAATAGTGTTTGCTGTGAATGCACTGTCTGTAGACACGTTTGGTGTAGAAGGTATAGAGTTATATCCAAATCCATCTAAAACAGGTAAGTTCTTTATAGATGTACCTGCAGGAATGGACGATTTGGAAGTGACGATTTATTCACTACTAGGTGTTAAACTATACAGTGAAACTGGCTTCAGTGCAGGGCAACAGATAACCATAGATACCGATGGAAGGCTGAGCATTGGCACCTATGTCGTAGAACTAAGTTCTAATGGAAAAACAACAACCAAGAAGTTGATTATTAATTAATAAATTCAAGTAAAATGAAAAAACCAAAAAACACCTTTTTAAAGGTCTTTAGTACCATGGCAATTGTTATTGCCATGGTAGTTACGACCGATTTAAATGCCCAGGGACCTCCAGGCGGAGCAACTAACACACAGGATGCCATACCTTTAGATGGTGGTTTAATTGCACTGGTCATTGGTGCCGCAGCATATGGTGTAAAAAAAATACGTGATAATAAAAAGTGATTGCACTTCAATCAACATTGAAGGAAATTCCAAACCCAATAAGGCTTTTTTTAGGAAAAGCCTTATTGTTTTTTATTGTTTGGAAAGTAGTCTATATAGGATTTTTATCTGAGTCTAAGGTTTTGGATTATCCTATGACGACTCACGTAGGATTAGCTTCAACGGAGCTGCTCAATACTATTAGTTCATTATCTGGCTATAAATCTCTGAGAGAACTGAAATCTGAGTCAAGTGATGGTAATGTTATTTCAGAAGAAATATCGCAAATCTACCATAACGAAAAAAGGATTTTGTACGTTGAGGATGGTTGTAATGGTTTGGAGTTAATAGTGCTTTATATTGGATTTATTATATGTATGCCATCAAATATTTGGCGTAAAACCCTATTCATCATCGCAGGTGTAATAATTTTGCATTGGGCAAACATTATAAGAAGTAGTATTTTAATCTATATAAGAGAGTACCATGAATCTTATTTTGATTTTACTCATACCTATTTTTTTAAAATAGTATTGTATGCCATTACTTTTGCCTTGTGGATGCTATTCGCTAGAAAAATCAAAATATTTGATGAAACTTCAAAAGACTGATAAAACCCAATTTATCCTAGGACTCATTTTGGTTATTGTGGTTTATTCTTGTTTTGCGATATTTTTTGTAGACTATCGCGATATGAATTTTATACCGCGTAAACTAAAACACGTTATTTCATTTGTTTTTTTAATTGCGCAATATCTGGTAGGATTTGTTTTTTTAAGAAGGTTAAGTATGAAGTGGATGGTAACTGTCTGGAATATAGTTTACGGAATAGGCATAATAACAATTTGTTCAATAGGTTTTTATGACTGGTTGATTTTATCAGGCCAAGCTAAGGAAGAATTAAGTATGTTTGCCAGAGGGATTCAGGAATTTTTAATGGCTCCTATTTTATATGTTGCCATGGGTTTATTGCACAAAACATTGTTAAGTGGCGCAGTAAAAAAGTAATGATTTTTTAGGCCTTTCTTTTAGCTTTTATCGTGGCTTGAACGTCTTCTACATCATTTTAAATTTAAAATGACATGTTCCATTACTCAAATTTTTCTGCCGTTAATTCCGCAATTTTACAAATAACTTCTACCGCCTTCTCCATACTTTCAACGGGTACATACTCATAACGGCCGTGAAAATTGTGTCCGCCAGCAAAAATGTTTGGGCAAGGTAAGCCCATATAAGACAATTGTGAGCCATCTGTTCCGCCACGAATGGGCTTTATTATTGGCTTAATCCCAAGAGATTTTATGGCTTCTTCCGCAATATCTACTATATGCATAACAGGCTCTACTTTTTCTCTCATGTTGTAATACTGATCCTTTATGGTTATCTCAAAAATATTAGCTTCAAATTTTTCATTGAGGTCCTTGGTAATCTTTTTCATTAATTCCTTACGGGCTTCAAATTTGGTAGCATCATGGTCTCTTATTATGTACTGCAGCTTTGTTTCTTCCACTTTGCCGTTTATCGACGTTAAATGAAAAAATCCTTGATACCCTTCCGTATGCTCAGGCGTTTCTAAACGTGGAAGTGCGTTAATAAACTCACTGGCATAGTACATGCTATTAACCATTTTTCCTTTCGCATAGCCAGGATGAACTATTTTGCCTTTTATTTTTATGATGGCGCTCGCAGCATTGAAATTTTCATATTCCAACTCTCCGATTTGACTGCCATCCATTGTATAAGCCCAGTCTGCACCAAATTTTTTAACGTCAAATTTATGAGCACCACGTCCAATTTCCTCATCTGGCGTAAAACCTACTCTTATATCACCGTGTTTAATTTCTGGGTGATTGATGAGATACTCCATGGCAGTCATTATTTCTGTAATTCCGGCCTTGTCATCTGCACCTAGTAGTGTTGTGCCGTCCGTGGTAATTAAGGTTTGCCCTTTGTACAATAAAAGATCATCAAAATAATCTGGGGATAGGACAATATTTTGCTCTTTATTTAGCACAATGTCCTTGCCATTATAATTCTCTATAATTTGAGGCTTAACATTTGCACCTGTAAAATCTGGGGAGGTATCAAAGTGCGAAATGAATCCTATGGTAGGAACCTCATGATCTACATTGCTAGGTAGTGTAGCCATAACATAGGCGTTATCGTCAATAGAAACATTGCTCATTCCCATGGCCTTTAATTCTTCTACGAGCTTTTTGGCTAAATTCCACTGCTTTTCTGTACTTGGTGTTGTGTCTGAATTTGGATCGGATTCAGTATCTATGGTAACGTAACTAATAAATCTTTCGATAATTGGTTTCATGATGTCTTATTTAGCGCAGTGAAATTAACAAGTTTAGCCCGTAAAATTAGGGATAATTGGAATTTATTTAAAATATAAATTACATTAGCATTTTATAACTTGAGACAAATAATGGCGTGTTTTTATGGTTTGTGATTTAGCTTGTCTGAGTTATGGAAAAGTTACTTGGCAAAATAAGTCTGGTAGTAGCGGATTTTATGCCAATTCTAAAAGGAGACCTAATTAAATCTTAAATATTTTTTGACCAATTTTCTGTATCCATACCGATTTGAGCTTTTTTTACTTACCCAAGTAGTCATACTTTTTGGCTCCTTGTTTGTGCCCAACATATGGTTTGAAGAATTTATCTCTCCAATTTTGTTTATTATCAACATTGGTATTGGTTTGATTTTTGTCACTGACAAAAAAGTTAAGTTTTTTTTCTTATTGGTCCTATTAGCCATTATTGGAGCGCTATCAATCGGATCTATGATTTGGGTTAACGAAATGAGATCTTACGGTATTATAAGGCTAACATGTCTTTTCTTGTTTTACATTATTGTTAACGCAGAGATTATTAAGCAAGTGGCAAAGGCAAGAACAATTAGTCTTAATGTAATCTATGGCCTTATTAGTGGTTATATATCGCTTGGATTTCTGGCCTTTTTTATGTTTTTGACCATTGCCATGATCGAACCAAACTCCTTTTCGGGTCTCCAAACAGAATTGAATAATACAGCAGAGTTAAACGATAAATTAATGTATTTTAGCTACGTAACTTTGTTGACTATAGGATATGGAGAGATTTTGCCTGTTTCAGATTTAGCGCAGAAAGGTGCAGTTTTGGTCGCTCTTGTCGGTCAATTTTATGTAGTGATACTTACAGCGATAGTGGTAGGTAAATATGTGAATCAACAAAATAATTAAATTTAATAATTCTAATAATGCGCTTACAATTAAAAAGTAGTTTCAGTGGCCTAGTTTGGGTTTTGTTTATGGTATGCTTTGGCTGCGGTTCAGGCAAGCTTGTAAAATCATGGAGTGCAGATGGATATGCTAAAAAATTAGGTGGTGTTTTAGTTATCGCTAGGTCACCGGATTTAGAAGTAAGAAAGTCCTTCGAGGATGCTATGGTCCAAAACCTTAACAAACAAAAAATTGAAGCAGTTTCGGGTTTAGCACGTTTTCCGGAGTTGGTTGAAAAAGAAAATATAACTCCTGAAGAAAGTAATGCTATTAAGGAAAAGATTGAGTCCAGTGGATTTAGAACGGTGTTGCTTATGGCCTTGAAAGACACAAAGACTACCTATGTCAGTACTAATAAACCGAGCTCTGGCGATAACATGATTTATGACATGGGACGTTATGGTGTGAGTTTTGTAGATTATTACAATGTTCATTCCATAGAATATTTGTCTAAGGATATAAACAGGTACACCAACACCGATGACAGTACAGACTTGAATATTCAGACTAACGCCAGTTATAACACCTATTATCTAGAGGCGCTTTTATATGATTTGGAGCGAAACAACAAGGAGGAGCTCGTTAGTATATATGAAGTTGAATATGTTGAACCACGATCACTAGAAGACCTAAGAAAGCATTTTACTAAAACAATAGCAAAACAAATAGTACCATGAAAAGAATACAGATAGTATACTTTATTGCCGCCGCCATGATCTTCTGTTTAAAGGTCGAGGCCCAAAAATCACAAAAAGAAATTGAGCTTGAAAAAAATAAAGTTGAGATTCTAGGTCATGAAGAAAGAGCCAATCTTCAATATTATTTTTATCTAAAGACAAAAGAGTTGGGACTTAATGATGAGAATGAAGCAGAGTATTACAGAATTTTAATTCATTACACCTATGATATGAATCGTCTCAACGATAAAGATCAGGATAATTCTGAAGAAGAGATAAAATCTAAGCTAAAAGCTTTAATCAAAAAAATGAATTCCGAAATACGTACCGTTTTAAATGAAGAACAGTTCAAGCTGCACGTAAAAAACTTTAATGAAGGACTAAAAGCTGCCTACCGAAAAAATAATTGGGAGTGGGATTTAGATTAAA
>CAZGDG010000004.1:9759-26274 GCA_964524415.1 uncultured Flavobacteriaceae bacterium | reverse complement strand
TGATTTACTAAATCTTCTGAAATACTACCACCAAAAAAGTGATTCAATCCAGTTCTACCGTGCGTTATGATGGCCAAGACATCTGCATCCTCTCTTTTGGCATAATTAATAATACCATCCTCAACATTGTGGTCTGCCGTAAAGTCGATACTGTCCTTAATATGCTCTAATTTCCCTAATTTAAGGAATTCATCAACTTGCTCCTGTATTTCATCTGTGCTTAAAAATCCAAGATTGGGTAAGTTTATATGCAGTAAAGTGACCTTTTTAGCCAGTTGCTTAAGCAATTCCAAAGCATTTTTAACAGGAGAAACACTATTGACATTAAAATCTATAGCCAAGACAACGTGATTAAAGTCAACATTTTTTGGCTTCGACTTAACCACAAGAACAGGAGTTGTAGAGTAGCGCACAACTTTTTCTGTATTCGACCCAGTAAAGATGCCGTCAAAATCATTGTGTCCTCTAGATCCAATAACAATTAAATCAGCTTTTACACTGCTCGCTACTTCCGATACTTCCTTTAAAACTTTATGGTGCTTAACCATTGGTGTTACGGTAATTCCCTCTAGATAAGGTTTGTCTAAGAATTCCTCAAAATTCTTTTTAGCTACCATGAGCATAAAGTGGGTTTCTTCATTTTTTTGAGAGCTCGTAGAGGAAAAGATAGAGTCTGATAACTCTAGCATGTGCATTACTATTAATTCGGCATTATGTGTTTTCGCCAAAGCAGCTGCAGTTTCTAGGGCATATTCGGAGTGTTTTGAAAAATCTACTGGTATAATGATTTTTTTCATAAAGTCTTAATGATTTAATTAGGTTCTAAAGTTAAGCATTTGTGCATAAATTAATTGTGATAATTACCATATTATGTTAAAAAATACTGTTTGTATCGCTATTTTTGCACTGCAAATCTAGTCCTATGTATAAAGCTATTTTAAGACCTATTCTCTTTCGATTTGACCCAGAAAAAGTCCATTATTTCACCTTTGCGTTAATCCGATTTTTATCCAAAATACCTGGTGTTAAATCCCTTTTTAAACGCTTGTATGTGCTAGAGGACAAAACTTTAGAACGGGAAGTTTTCGGTCTAAAATTTAAGAATCCTGTGGGCTTAGCCGCTGGATTCGATAAGGATGCCCAACTATTTAATGAGTTGTCTAATTTCGGATTTGGTTTTATAGAAATAGGTACTATTACTCCTAAACCTCAAGATGGAAACCCTAAAAAACGATTATTTAGATTAAAGCAAGATTCAGCCATTATTAATAGGATGGGATTCAATAATAAAGGACTTGAATCGGCAGTAGCCCGTTTGAAAAACAATGAAGGAGTTCTCATTGGAGGTAACATAGGCAAAAATAAGATGACACCTAATGAAGAGGCTGTAAGGGATTATGAAACCTGCTTTAACGGATTGTTTGATTATGTCGATTACTTTGTAGTAAATGTAAGCTCTCCAAATACTCCCGGATTAAGGGAATTGCAAGACAAGGCGCCTTTAACCAAATTATTGAAACATCTGCAGGTTTTAAATTTTCAAAAGGAAAAGGCAAAACCTATACTTCTAAAGATTGCCCCAGATTTAACTGATGACCAGCTTTTGGATATCATCGATATAGTTAGGGAAACAAAAATAGATGGAATTATTGCTACCAATACTACCATAGCGAGAGAAGGTCTAAAAAGCGAAAATAGGATAGAGGTTGGTGGTTTAAGCGGAAAGCCTTTGGCAAAACGAAGTACTGAGGTTATAAAATTCCTCCGTGATAAAAGCAATGCTGCTTTTCCTATAATTGGCGTAGGCGGAATTCATTCTGTAGAGGACGCTATTGAAAAATTAGATGCAGGAGCAAGTTTAATCCAAATATATACAGGTTTTGTTTACGAGGGGCCCAAATTAGTAAAAGACATCAACAAAGCACTACTTAACCCGACAAGTTGAATATTGAAACACTGATAGCATTTATAGGAGCAACGGCAGCACTTGCCATTTCTCCCGGACCGGACAATATTTATGTTTTGGTCCAAAGTGTCACTAATGGAAAATCATATGGCCTCGCAACGGTCAGCGGGTTAATAACGGGATGTATCGTTCATACAAGTTTATTGGCCTTTGGCGTGTCTGCCATTATAAAAAACAATGAAAATATTTTTTTAGCCATAAAAATTGCTGGTGCGCTCTATCTACTTTTTTTAGCCTACAAGGTATTTAGGTCTGACCCTCATATCGAATTTGGTTCCACTAGTGCTCCAAAAAAAAGTTTAAAGGGTTTATTTGTGCAGGGTTTCTTTATGAATGTGCTCAACCCTAAAGTCACTATCTTTTTTTTGGCTTTTTTCCCAGGCTTTTTATTTAGCGATACTTTGAATACCATATGGCAATTCTATATCCTTGGTGGTATATTCATGCTCGTATCCTTTATTATTTTCTCAGGTATTGCCTTGCTAGCGTCGCAGATAAAGACATATACCTTAAGCCATAAAAATTCTGGTGTTGTTTTTAAATGGTTGCAGATTTTGGTTTTCTTAGGTATTGCCATATTTATACTCCTTTAAAAAGGTTATGAAAACGTTTTCGTAAACCATATCTTTGCGCTTAATGGATAATAAAGTAAAACTTATTGAGTGCCCAAGGGACGCGATGCAGGGAATCAAGGATTTCATTCCAACAGAGAAGAAGGTCCAATATATTCAATCTTTGTTGCGTGTTGGTTTCGACACTATCGATTTTGGAAGTTTTGTATCGCCAAAGGCCATTCCCCAAATGGCCGATACAGCAGAGGTGCTCTCTAAGCTGGATTTAAGTAAAACAGAAAGTAAACTTCTGGCTATTATCGCAAATACTAGGGGAGCCAAGGACGCTGCTCAACATGCACAAATAGATTATTTAGGTTTTCCGTTTTCTATTTCAGAAAACTTTCAAATGCGTAATACGCACAAAACCATAGCAGAGTCGGTTGTTACTCTAAATGAAATCTTAGAGATTGCAGATGCATCGCATAAACAAGTTGTAGTTTATATTTCAATGGGTTTTGGGAATCCCTACGGTGACCCTTGGAATGTGGAAATTGTTGGCGAATGGACCGAAAAACTCTCTAAAATGGGAGTGAAGATACTGTCGCTAAGCGATACCATTGGTACCTCAGACCCTGAAAACATTCAATATTTGTTTTCTAATTTGATTCCTAAATATCCACACATAGAATTTGGGGCACACTTACATACCACGCCTTCAACCTGGTTCGAAAAAATCGACGCCGCCTACAATTCTGGGTGTCGAAGATTTGACGGAGCAATACAAGGATTCGGAGGTTGCCCTATGGCAAAGGATGAGCTCACGGGCAACATGCCAACTGAGAAGCTCTTGTCCTATTTTACACAGAGAAAAGCGCATAACCTAAATGCCATGTCCTTTGAGAGTGCCTACAATGAGGCAACCAAGATATTTACTACATATCATTAAAAAATAACGTATCTTTGTGCGCAATTATATTCTAATTGCTATGCAAGCACATCAAAATAAAATCTTAGGTGAAGGTCTTACCTATGATGACGTCCTTTTAGTACCAGCTTACTCACAAGTTTTACCTAGAGAAGTAAATATTCAAACAAAATTTACAAGGAATATTACCATTAATATTCCCATTGTTTCTGCTGCTATGGATACCGTTACAGAAAGTAAAATGGCTATTGCCATGGCAAGAGAAGGTGGAATTGGCGTATTGCACAAGAACATGACCATAGAGCAGCAAGCCGCGAAGGTACGTAAGGTAAAACGTGCCGAGAGTGGTATGATCATAGATCCCGTAACCCTACCTTTAGATGCTAAAGTATTGGATGCCAACAATGCTATGCGAGAGCATAGTATAGGTGGTATACCTATTGTTGATGAAAATGGTAAATTAAAAGGGATTGTTACAAATCGTGACCTGAGGTTTGAACACGATGAGAGCAGACCTATTGTAGAAGTGATGACTGGCGAAGACCTTGTGACGGCTCCAGTTGGAACATCGCTAAAGGATGCCGAAGCCATTCTGCAAGCACACAAAATCGAAAAGTTACTCATTGTTGAGGACGACTATAAATTGGCAGGGTTAATAACCTTTAGGGATATTACGAAAGTAACCCAAAAGCCCATAGCTAATAAAGACTCATATGGCCGCCTTAGAGTTGCCGCAGCTGTAGGTGTAACAGGAGATGTTTTGGATAGGGTGGAGGCTCTAGTTGGTTCTAGCGTAGATGCCATTGTTATCGATACGGCTCATGGTCATACCAAGGGTGTGGTTGCTGTTCTTAAAGAAGTAAAATCAAATTTCCCAGATTTAGAAGTCATCGTTGGTAACATAGCAACTGCAGAGGCTGCAAAATATTTGGTAGAAGCTGGTGCAGATGCTGTTAAGGTTGGTATAGGACCAGGCTCTATTTGTACCACACGCGTTGTGGCAGGTGTAGGATTTCCGCAGTTTTCTGCAGTATTGGAAGTATCCAATGCTATTAAAGGGTCGGGAGTTCCTGTTATTGCAGACGGCGGTATTAGATACACTGGCGATATACCAAAAGCTATTGCGGCAGGAGCGGATACTGTAATGCTAGGGTCTTTGCTTGCAGGTACGAAGGAAAGTCCTGGCGAAACAATTATTTATGAAGGTCGTAAATTTAAGTCTTACCGCGGAATGGGTTCTGTAGAAGCTATGAAAGAAGGTAGTAAGGACCGCTACTTCCAAGACGTTGAGGATGATATTAAAAAATTAGTTCCAGAAGGCATTGTGGGCCGTGTGCCATACAAAGGCGAGCTTTACGAGAGTATTCACCAATTTGTTGGTGGACTTAGAGCAGGAATGGGTTATTGTGGAGCAAAAGACATTGAAACTCTTAAGCAAACAGGCCGATTTGTTAAAATAACGTCTAGTGGTATTCATGAAAGTCACCCACATGATGTTACTATAACCAAAGAGGCGCCAAATTACTCCAGATAAGTAAAGATAAATGGTCAAATCCAATAAATTAATTTTACTTGCAGCCTGTCTTATTATTGCAAGTATCATTGTTCTTTTTGGTAACGGCTTAAAGTATAATATTTGGGCATTCATTTTAAAGGTTTCGGGTTTATCCATCTTTGTTTATGCACTTTATATTCAGGCTAGGAATAAAAGGACTGAATAACTAACCTCTGCCATTACTGTTTGTTTAAATCCATTAGGGTAGCTTATTAACGCATATTTAGCATTTCTGATTAGGGCTCTATCCTTTATTTCCTCTTATCTTTGTTAAGGAATGAAGCAACAAAAAATTGTTATTATTGGCGCTGGTATTGCTGGGCTCTCGGCGAGTATAAGACTCAAATCTAAAGGACATAACATTGAGGTTTATGAGGCCAACAATTATCCTGGGGGAAAACTCACTGCTTTTGAGCAAAAGGGATATCGTTTTGATATGGGTCCTTCCTTATTTACCATGCCGCAGTTTATTGAAGAGCTCTTTAAAGTCGCAAATAAACCTGTAGACAATTATTTTCAGTATAAAAGGAAGTCCATTGTTTGCAACTATTTTTATGAAGATGGAAGCACATTTTCTGCTCCGGCAGACCAAAATCTATTTGCAGAAGAAGCTTCAAAAACCTTTGAAGTCGATAAAGAAACGGTTCTAAAATATTTAGAACGCAGTAAAGCAAAGTACGACTTAACGGCTTCTCTGTTTTTGGAGAAGTCACTACATAAATTTTCAACCTACCTATCTAAGGACACTTTAAATGCTATTTTTAGGATAAATAGTCTAAACCTTAATTCAACGTTGGCAGACTACAATGCAGAAGTCTTCAAAGATAAACGCCTGCAGCAATTCTACAATAGATTTGCCACGTACAATGGATCATCGCCATATCAAACGCCTGGCATAATGAGTATGATTCCGCATCTAGAACAGTATTTCGGAACGTACTTTCCAAAAGGTGGAATGCATCAAATAACTATGAGCCTGTTTGAGTTGGCTAAAGATATTGGTGTGAAATTTCATTTTAACTCGAAAGTTGACAAGATTGTTGTAGAGCGCAAAAAGGCGATAGGAATAGAGGTTGGAGGAAAGCGAATACGTGCCGATATTGTGGTAACCAATTCTGATGTGGTGCCTACCTATCGTAAGTTGTTAAAAGGGCATAAGGCACCCGAGAAGGTTTTGAAGCAACCGCGAAGTAGCTCTGCATTAATTTTTTATTGGGGAATTACCAAGGAGTTTCCGCAGTTGGATTTACACAACATCTTTTTCTCAAAAGATTATAAAAACGAGTTCGATTACATTTTTAACAAGAAAACCGTTCACGAGGATCCTACGGTTTACATTAATATTACATCTAAGGACCATCCGAGCGATGCACCTAAGGGCTGCGAGAATTGGTTTACGATGATAAATGTACCCAGTAATACAGGTCAAGATTGGGATGGTATCATCAAAAAAGCACGGAACAATATTATTGCCAAATTAAGTCGCTTACTTAATGAAGATGTCTCAAGGCTTATTGACTTTGAAGATGTGTTGGACCCAAGACGAATAGAGTCAAACACCCAAAGTTATCAAGGTGCGCTTTATGGTGCCTCTAGCAATAATAAGTATGCTGCTTTTTTAAGACACCCAAACTTTAAGCAAAGCATTAAAAATTTATACTTCTGTGGAGGCAGCGTGCATCCAGGAGGCGGAATTCCCTTATGTTTGCTTTCGGGTAAAATAGTGTCAGATTTAATATATAAATCCAATAATGGTAGATAGAAAATTTATCAAATACTTTTCGGTATTCTTGATTTGGTTATTTTCCATTTCAGGGATAACAGGTATTTTATCGCCAGAGTATTCAGATTGGTTTTTAAGTATGACACCGGTCAATTTACTTTTGACCTTTGTTATTTTATTGGCAAATATCCATGAGTACAGTTGGAAAGTGGCAGCTGCCATGGCCATTCCATTTTTTTTAGGATTTATCACAGAAGCACTTGGAGTTAATTTTGGATTGATCTTTGGAAATTATGCCTACGGAGAAAACTTGGGTTATAAAATTGCAGGAGTTCCAGTAATGATTTGTTTGAATTGGGCCTTGCTTACAGCGGTTACAGCAGATGTTGCCAAACTCATTTCTAAAAATTCAATAATCACGGCGTTAATAGGTGCTGCTATGATGACTGCCCTAGATGTGCTTTTAGAAATCTCCGCTCCGCGTTTTGATTTTTGGGAATTTGAAAACGGTGACGTGCCACTACAGAATTATATAGGATGGTTTGCCACAGCATTTGTTGCCCATTTAGGCTATCAATATTTCAAGGTAAAAACAGACCTGGCTATTTCATGGCACATCTTAATTTCAATTACTGTATTTTTTACGGTGTTCACAATATTTTAAATGGTAAAAGCGGATTACATCATATTAGGAGCTGGAGCCTCTGGCCTTATGTTGGCCTACCGAATGGCTAAAGACGCCTATTTCGATAAATATTCGATTATCATTATTGATAAAACCGCAGATAAGGGTAATGATTGTACTTGGTGCTATTGGGAAGATGGCGCTGGAGAATGGGACGATATCCTTTTTAAAACTTGGGATGCCATATATTTTGGTAGTAAATTCTATTCGCAGCAACTGCCCTTAGGAGCTTACAGTTATAAAATGATAAGGAGCGAATCGTTTTATGCCAAAATTTGGAAAGAATTAAAATTGAAATCCAATATTACATTTGTTAAAGATGAAGTGCTTCAACTAGAAGACGAAGGCAATAGGGTAAAAGTAAAAACTCAAACGGAATTATATGAGGCAAAGAAAGTCTTTAGTAGCCTGCGTTTCGATAATGAAATGAATACGCAGGTCACCTATCCTGTTTTAAAACAGCATTTCATTGGGTGGTTTATACGAACCAAACAACCCACCTTTGATGATACGGTGGCAACCTTTATGGATTTTGATATTCCTCAAAAAGGGAACACAAGATTTATGTATATACTTCCAACAAGTAAAACCGAAGCGCTTTTTGAATACACCTTGTTTTCTAAGGATTTATTACCACGCGAAGAATACGAAGAGGCGATTAAAGATTACCTTCTAAAAAGAGGAATAACTGATTACAGCGTAGAGGAGAAGGAGCAAGGGTCCATACCAATGACGGCATTTAGGTTTTCTCAGAAAAACACCAAAAATATTCTTTACATAGGAACGGCTGGCGGCTGGACAAAAGCCAGCACGGGATATACCTTTAGAAATACGACAAAGAAAACCAAGGCCTTGGCGACTTATCTTAAATCTCAAACGGATTTGTCTGGCTTCGTAAAAAGGACAAGATTTGCTTTTTACGATATGCTTATGTTAGATGTGCTCGCCAAGAATAATGAGATAGGTGCCCTGTTGTTTTCAAGTTTGTTCAAAAACTCCAAACTCCAAACCATATTTCGGTTTTTAGATGAGGAGTCTCACTTTGGCGAAGAACTACGGATTATGGCCTCAGTGCCTTCATGGAATTTCATTAAGGCCTTTTTTAGACGACTGTTCTAGTTTTGATAGAGTTGTCCTCGATGTGGTTTTAAGGCATCTCTAACACTAATCATTTCAGATTCTTCAACCACCAAAAATGCGAGACTATGCATATCACTTATTCTTTCTACTCCTGTAATATTATGCTTTAACTGACTTCGCTTTATAAAATCCTTAAGATGAATCTCATGATGCTCGGCCGTTTTCTGACTTGCTGGCCCTCTAAAGTCCCAAATCAATTTTAATCGTCGCATACAGATTTGTCATTTTCTACAAAGTTCTTAAAATCATGCATATATTGAGCCGTTTGTTTCTTAAAAGATTTGGGCATTAGCAGCAACATAGCTCCCATAAAAAACGAAGTGGGTTGAAACTCATTCACAGAGGTCCATTTGGTTGTAGTTGCATCTATAGATTCAAAATAATTCTGCTGTATATTTTGCACTCCTTTGGTGTTGTAAGTGGTATGTATTTCGTGCGGTAGGTTTTGCTTTGTGATAGTTTCGAGCAGTTCCATTTTGCGGTTTCCAAAATCGTAATGCAACTTCATTTTGGCACCGAAAGTGCCGGGAATGCCAGAGATGTGTTCTACATGAACTAGACCTTTTTGCCAATGTTTCATGTTATCGGCAGAATTCATTTTCCCAACCACATCCTTTAAGGAGGCATTGATGATAATTTCAGACGTATATTTCATGCGTTTTAATTGATAGTAAAAATAAAAAAAGCGTCTGAGTTTTACAGACGCCTTTTTTAACTCTAAGAGTTTTTTAAGCTATTAATCTAAGAGGATTTTAAATGTTTTTGTAGTACCATTGTGGCCTATTCTGAGTAAATACATACCAGTATTTACGTTGTTCAGTTCTATAATTTGATTGTCAGAAACAAAAATACTTTCTCTGTTGTAAACATTTTGACCTAACATATTGTATACCTCAAGGCTAACTTCTTTATTAAGCCCTAAAACATGGAATTGTTTGTTGTTGGTGACAATTTTGACATTTTCAAATTCATTAATCGAACCATTACTTAAAGTGGAATCCTTCATTGCATCAGTCAAATCAATAAATAAGTCAGCCGTTTGATTGTTGCCTCCACCACCAAACTGGTTTTGAAACAATAAATTAAATCCAAAAACCATTGTGCCATCTGGGACCGATGCATACTGGGTAGCGAGATTAATAGTTATACTGTAAGTATTTGGTCCAGAAGCTGCGTCCGAGTCATTAAAAAGAACTAATTGAGGTTGTTGCGCTAAATCGCCAAAAGATGGTGCGCCTTGAAACCCTCCATCAGGTGTATCCAGTCCACCGTACATGTAAACTTCAGTTTGATTCTCTGTATAAAAGTTGTTAATTATGTCTACATCCTCAAAAACGATTGTAATTTCGTCATTAACCGTAGATGTGGCAACGATGGTAGATCCTGTGCCGTCATAGCCAGAAAAGGTCAACACTTCTTGTGAATGAGTTGCCATTGAAGCTGTTAAAATTAAAGCAAAAAAGTAGTTTTTCATCATAAAATTTAGAATTGGTTTAATTTCAAAGTTATTTATTTATTTGAATTACTGAGCATTATATGTATTACGAAAACGTTTTCGTGTTAATAACTTGCAATACTGCAACCAAATAGCATAGTCTACAAGTTTTAAAATTATAATATTTTAAGGATTTGTCCCACAATATAGCTCGGTTCTTACTGTTTTAAATGCAATGAAATATGTTATTTTTGCCTAGCTTAGATTGAACATATTCAATTTTTATGAAATTTAAATTCCTCAACTGATGAAGACAATTAAGCTTTTGTTGTATTTGATTTTTGTTGTTCATTTCGCTCATAGTCAAAAATCCAATCATGTGTTGATGACTGTAAGCGGTGACTCCATCTCAGCTGCCGAATTTTTAAGGGTTTACAAGAAGAATCTGGATTTGGTTCAAGATGAAAGCCAAAAGGATGTTGATGGCTACCTCAAACTATTTACAGAATATCAGTTAAAGCTAAAGGAAGCGAAACGCCTAAAACTGGATGAAGACAAACAGTATTTAAGGGAGTTTCAGCGCTACAAAAAACAGCTTACCCAAAATTACCTGTCGGAGAACAAGGTAACAGACGCTCTTGTTGCTGAAGCTTATGACCGCAGTAAAATAGATATAAATGCAGCTCATATTTTAGTTAGGTTAGACCAAACAGCAAATGATACCCTGCAGTCTTACAATAGGCTTTTGGAGTTAAGAGAGCGCGTATTGAAAGAAGGGTTTGATAAAGTTAAAGCCGATGTCCATGATGGCAAGACCGTTTTTTTGGAAGACCTTGGTTATTTTTCAGCCTTTAAAATGGTTTACGACTTTGAAAATGCAGCATACAACACACCAGTAGGAGAGATTTCCATGCCATTTAAGACACAGTTTGGTTACCATGTGGTCATAGTTAAGGACAAGCGACCGTCCCGAGGCACAATTACCGCGGCGCATATCATGGTTGCAGCCAATCAAAAAGATTCAACAGTAGTGCCGGAAGAGCGCATAAAGGAGATATATGCAAAAATTGAACAAGGCGAAAACTTTGAGTCCCTTGCAAAGCAATTCTCAGATGATAAAAGCTCTGCCCGCAATGGTGGGAAGCTAGCGCCTTTTAAGAGTGGCCAATTAAGCTCTGTTGTTTTTGAGGACCAGGCTTTTGCTCTGCAGAATGATGGTGATATTAGTAAGCCTTTTAAAACCAATTATGGCTGGCATATTGTAAAGCGCATAAATTTGGAGCCTAGCAAACCTTTCAAAGAGGTTAAACCATTATTGGAGAATAGGGTAAAGCGCGACTCCAGATCCAAACTTATAAATGAGGCCATGGTAGAGGAGCTAAAAAAACGCTACACCATAACTTATAACGATCAGGCGAAAACAGAATTTCAGGCATTAATCACGGACGCGTTTTTTAAGCGGCAATGGAATGTTCCAGATTCCCTTGATGAAGACAAGGTTTTGTTCAAAATAAATGACAGGGTTTTCACCTACGACCAATTTGCAAAACACCTATTGAATGCGCAACGTATTTATACTAACAAGGAGACCTCACCTGAAGCTTTAATAGATAAGGAATACAATGATTTCTTTGAGAAATCGATATTGATGTTCAGAGAAGAGAATCTCGAAAATGAAAATGAAGACTTCGCCAATATCCTCAAGGAATATAGGGATGGGTTGTTGTTATTTGACCTAATGGAAAAAGAAGTGTGGAATAAGGCTGCTGAAGATACTGTAGGGCTTAAAAACTTTTACGAGAAAAACACTGGCAATTATGTATGGCCAATCCGTATCGATATGGCTATGGTAAGTTCTGCAGATAAATCGTTTGTTAAAAAAGCTCAGGCAATGTTAAAGGCCAATAAAACCAAGGATGAGATAGCCAATAAACTCAACACGGAAGACGCTCAAAATATAATATTTACCAATGGTATATTTCCTGTTGACAGTGAAAAATTACCTAAAGATTTTATCGTTGAGAAGGGCGTTTCTAAAATTTATAAACATAACGACGCTTTCCATGTAGTCCATGTGAAATCGATTTTGCCAGAAGAGAAAAAAACGTTTGAAGAGGCTAAAGGTGCGGTTATTAATGACTATCAGGCCCAAATTGAAAAGGAATGGATTGATACCTTAAAATCGAGATTTAAGGTGACTGTTTTTGATGATGTCTTAAATGAAGTTAAATCAGAATTAAAAGAATAAGTTTTTGTCTAGAAACGTATCATTTCTCATAATTCTATGCCTTCTGGTTTGGAATTGTGATTTCTTCAAACCTAAAGAACCGGGAACACCTGTCGCTCGTGTTAATGATACTTTTTTGTACTTGGAGGATGTAAAAAATGTCGTTCCTGAAGGAACTAATACTCAAGATAGCGCTGCTATAATGACGTCCTACATTAATCGCTGGGCCACGCAAAAATTACTTATGGAAGGAGCGCTTCAAAATCTGCCAGAGCGAAAACAAGAAGAGTTTTCAAGATTAGTGGAGCAGTACAAGAATGACTTATATACAAAAGCCTATTTAGATGCATTGGTTAAGAAAAGTATAGATACAACGGTGAGTACAGAAGAGGCTCAAAGGTTTTATGAGGCCAATAAAGAATCATATAAACTCAATGATGACCTTATTCAGTTCAGGTATATAAGTATGCCTTTAAATCCTATTAATTTAGACACCATCATTAAACGTTTCAAGAGGTTTGAATCAAATGATCAATGGTACTTAGATTCCATCGCTGTGCAATTTAAATCATACCTTCTCAATGACTCCATATGGGTAAAACTGAATAGTGTAATTGATAAAGTCCCAGTGATCACACCGGACAACAAAAACCAACTGTTAAAAAAAACTAATTTCTTACAACTCAAAGATTCAATAAACCTATATTTGGTGTCGGTGAAGGATGTGAAGATTAGAAATGATTATGCGCCCTTAGAATACGTCAATTCTTCAATAAATCAGATTGTTATCAACAAGCGCAAGTTGGAGCTAATAAAACAACTGAAATATGAGATTACTAAAGATGCCATTAAGAATAACCAATTTGAAATTTACGACTAGCTTTTTTTGTTTTTTATTAAGTTCTGCACTATTGGGTATTAGTGCTCAAGAGATTATTCCAGACGACAAGCCTCTAGAGGAGATAAAAAAGAGTACATCAATTGATTCTACTAAAATTAAGGCAGAAGGTGTAGCCGCTGTGGTTGGTGAGTTTATCATTCTGGAATCTGACCTGAATAGAGAAATAGCGCAGCTCGAAGCGCAAGGGGCAGATTTAGAAGGTGTAACACGTTGTCAGTTATTTGGTCGTTTGCTCGAGCAGAAATTATATGCACATCAGGCCATCCAAGACAGTGTGTTGGTTAATGAGTTGTATATCCAATCCCTTGTAGAGCAACAAATTCAAGGTATTTTGGCACAAACTAAAGGCGATATGGAAGGGCTTTTAAATTTCTACAAGAAAGATTCTGAGAAAGCCTTAAGGGAAGAGATGTATGAGATTAACAAAAATGCCTATCTCGCTAAGGAAATGCAGGATAAGGTTATCAGTGAAATAGAAATAACACCAGAAGAGGTAAGGACCTTTTTTAATGATATCCCTAAAGACGAACGTCCAACCTTTGGTACCGAGCTAAAAATCGCTCAAATTGTCGTCATACCTGAGGTTACAGAAGAGGCAAAGCAAGAGGTCATAGAAAAGTTGAAAGGCTTTAAAAAGGATGTTGAAGAAAATGGAAGTAGCTTCACAACCAAAGTGCTGTTTTACACAGAGGATACGGCGTCTAAGCCAACAGGAGGCTTATATACCTTAAATAGAAAACAACCAAGAATGGTTAAAGAGTTTAGGGATGTTGCATTTTCTCTACAAGAGGGCGAAATTTCAGAACCTTTTGAAACGGAGTTTGGATATCATATCATATTGTTAGAGAAAATTCGTGGACAGGAGTACGACGTAAGGCATATTCTCTTAAGACCAAAGCTTACTCAGGACGCCATTAAAGAGGCTAGAGAGAAAATTGAAAAAGTGCGTAAGATGATTGTTGATGGTGAAGTTTCTTTTGCTGAAGCCGCAAGAGAATTCAGTGATGAAAAAGAAACCAAATTTGAAGGTGGTCAGCTTACTAATCCTGTAACTCAGGATTTTAATTTCGAGCTAACAAAAATGGAGCCTGAGCTTTATTCGCAGATACAAGATTTAAAGGATAACGAGATAAGTGAAATCTTTCAGGATGAAGATAGGGTCAACAGAATAAAATTCAAGATTCTTACAGTAACAGATAGAATTGATGACCACGAGGCAGACTTTGCGAGGGACTACCTAAAAATTAAAGAATTGGCACTTCAAGACAAACAGATTAAGGCTATTGAAAAATGGCAAGAAGCCACGATATTAGATACTTATATTAAAATCAATGGCGAATACAGGGACTGCGAGTTTGAAAGTAACTGGCTTAAAAATCAATAATAAATGTCAGACGTTAAGTTAATAGAAACTTTTGTTCAAAAATATACTGCACTTAAAGAGGAAATTTCTAAAGTAATTATTGGCCAAGAAGATGTCATAGACCAAATATTAATTTCTATTTTTTCTGGAGGACATTCGTTATTGATTGGAGTGCCTGGATTGGCAAAAACATTGATGGTCAATACCATAGCTCAAGCTCTAGGACTCGATTTTAAGCGTATTCAGTTCACTCCGGACCTTATGCCTAGTGATATTTTGGGAAGTGAAATATTGGATGAAGAACGCAAATTTAAATTTATAAAAGGGCCAATATTCGCCAATATAATTTTGGCAGACGAGATCAATAGAACCCCTCCTAAAACACAGGCAGCGTTACTTGAAGCCATGCAAGAGAGGGCTGTAACAGTGGCTGGGCATCAATACAAATTAAGCCTTCCCTATTTTGTGCTTGCGACTCAAAATCCCATTGAACAAGAAGGTACCTATCCCTTACCAGAGGCTCAATTGGATAGATTTATGTTTGCTATTAAATTGCAATACCCTTCATTTAAAGAGGAAGTTGAAGTCGTAAAAACGACAACTACAGATACAAATTGGACTGTAAATGCTCTATTTACAGCAGAGGAAATCATCGATTTTCAAAATGTTATTAGGCGTATTCCCGTGGCAGATAATGTCGTAGAGTATGCGGTTAACCTGGTGGCTAAAACAAGACCTAATATGCCAAGTGCGGCAGAAATAGTTAAAGAGTATGTAGATTGGGGCGCAGGGCCACGAGCATCTCAAAACTTAATTTTGGCTGCTAAAACGCATGCGGCCACAAAAGGTAAGTTCTCTCCTGATATTGAAGATGTTCAAGCAGTTGCCACAGGAATTTTAAGGCATAGAGTAATAAAGAACTACAAAGCAGAGGCGGAGGGAATGACAGACGAACAGATTATAGAGAGCCTTCATTAATTAAAAATTTTATGTCTTGTTCCAACCTATTTACATCTTCGGTGACAAGAAGATTGTAGAAGCCTCTGATGCGTTGTTTTTCATCTAATAAAGCAGCGTAGCTACTGTGAAGAAAATCGCTTCCATCATTGTTTGGTCTAAAATTAGTCATGTACTGATGGGCAATATGCTTCATATCGGCTTTTGGTGCATACAAAAACCACCATTTATGTTTTGGTATACTTGTCGATTCTGAATAGCTTTTAAGTATTTTAGGAGTATCGTAGTCTGGATCAATGGTATGAGAAATCAAGACTAAATCGGCATAATTTATATCATTTAATAGCCTAATCAATTGATTTCTCATAGGCGGACAGATACTTGGGCATCTGGTAAAGAAGAAATTTGAAACTACGATTTTGTTCTGAAGATTACTTGAACTGAAATCTACGTTGTCTTGATCAACAAAGCCTTCATATTTTATGCGGTACTCTTCTGCAACACCATTTTCATTAATGGTATAACTTAGGATTGGTAGTTCTTTGGTCCCTTTGGTGCATGACAAGGCTAGAATTAATATAAGTATAGAAGGACTAAAGCGCATTTATTTTCCTTTATATTTTTTTATAGCTTGATGCATCTCCGTATCATAAAGAAAAACAAACATGCTGCCCATCATGTCTTGATTTACGTAAGAGGTATTGTTTGTTTTTAAAACAAGTTCATAATTGTGGTCTGGATAAAGCAATACACCTTCTTTTGAAGAGAAGGATGTCACCTTTTTAAGACCAATTTTGTTTGAATAATTCAAAGCATTTGACGTGAATAAAATACTGTCAGTAGTTTTATCCCGCAAAGTCAAAGTTTCTGCAAAGGGATGCAGATGCACAACAATATGATGCATACTTACGGTGTCCTTAACACCGAGCTGTTTGGTAACATCAGTTTTAAAAGTTGCCTTACCTGGTTTAATGACCCAATGACCTGATAGAGCAGCACCATTTTCGTCCAAATAACTATGGTTGTCTATATCTATTGGTATACATAAATTTGGGTTGGCTTCAGTAGGGCCTTTAAATGGGTT
>CAZGDG010000004.1:0-9659 GCA_964524415.1 uncultured Flavobacteriaceae bacterium | reverse complement strand
TATCTATTGGTATACATAAATTTGGGTTGGCTTCAGTAGGGCCTTTAAATGGGTTATCCGAATCGTATGGCAGCATGACAAAGATAGTCCTGCTCATAAGAGGTTTTAGCTTTGAATTATGCGGTTGGTAGCCCAATTCAACTTTGTGCTTTAACTGAAAATTCTTGTCAACGACATTATGATTTAATGACTGTGTTGAGATAAAAAGATTTTCATTCGTAAATATTGGAAATCCAAAACCTTCAGGAAACTTAAATCCTTCTATACCATTGCTCATAGACGTTAATCGCGGATATTGCGTACCTATTCGATTCGGTAAACTCCATTTGGAAAAACGCTCCCCATCATAGTAATCAATGTTTGTATGGCAAATATAATCGTTGGACAAAACATCTATTTCATTAGTACTGAGCGCAGTGGTTTTAAATGAGGTGAGCCATACCAAATGATTTCTCTTATGGTCTAATTGAAAAGAGCGCATCATTTTAGGCCCTTCCATTGATTTATAGATATTATCAATTACAAACGTTGGCGTAATATAAGATGTACTATTGGGATCCTGAACAATGTGCCATTCATTGTCTACAAGACCTAGCATCATGTTAAGTTTCGTCTTAACAATGGCCTTGTGCCTGTTAGATAAGTTAAGGTAATATAGACCAATGAGGGCAACCCCTAGCAGACTCAATAACACAAAATATTTTGCTACATTAGGCTTCACTTAAATAAAAATAAGCTTTTTTAATGACACCAAATTACGGTTATCGCATTTTCGGGTTAGACATTATGCGTGCCATGGCGATTCTTCTTGTGGTTTTTTCCCACACACTATGGTTAAAGCCCGAAGCGACCGGATTAATTCCTGATATTTTAAGTCTAGCTGGTGTTATGGGTGTCGAAATATTTTTTGTGCTCAGTGGATTTTTGATTGGCAGAATAATGTACAGGTTTTTCTCCAGGGAGGATTTTAGTTTTAAGGCTGTAAGTCATTTTTGGATAAGGCGATGGTTTAGAACCATACCTAATTATCTGCTCGTTCTTTTAATTAATATTGGCATAGCGATACTAATAGGCGTGCATTTGCCCGATAATCTGTGGTCTTATTTCTTTTTTCTTCAAAATCTAGCCTCCGAAATGCCCTTATTCTTTGTGGAATCATGGAGTTTGCCCATAGAAGAGTTTGCCTACATTATTGGGCCTGCTTTGCTTTATTTCTTTTTTATTATTAAGCTAAAAGGAAAAAAATCAAGACTTTTTCTTCTAATGACTGTATTGATTATTCTATTGTTTCTTTTAAACAAGGTGGTTTTTAATGCAGTTAACGTATCGGAGGACATGAATTATTGGAATGTAAACCTTAAGGCAGTTGTTATTTACCGCGTTGATGCTATTTATTACGGCGTTCTTGCAGCCTTTTTTTCTGAACAAAAACCGAAACTTTGGAACAAATGGCGCCATGTTTTTTTCAGCCTAGGTATTTTCACTTTTGTACTATTGAATGTTATAATATCTAAGAAGCAAATTTATATCGAGCAATATCCGTTTTTTTGGAATGTATGCTATCTTCCTATAAACTCTGTGGCCATTGCCTTAACACTACCTTTACTATCTAAAATTAAAACGGCACCTAAGTTGTTTTTAAAACCAATTACGTATATAAGCCTTATATCCTATTCAATGTACCTATTGCATTACTCCGTGATACTTCAGTTAATGAAATATTATATCCCAGTAGAAGGCTGGTCTGGATTTGACCTTTTGGTTTATATTATGGTTTATTTATCAATTACTATTTTAAGTTCTTATGCGCTCTACAGCATATTTGAAAAACCTATGATGGACCTCAGAGAAAGTTCCTTCATTAAAAAAAGGTTCTCTTAATATAAATCTATAATTGTCGTAATTATTTATATAAAAATGTAAAAATATCACAAAAATGGGTCGTTAATTTACAGTTTTTATAATGATATTTCATTATTTTTTACATTTTGTTACATATTTTTAAATGTGCTTCCAAATCCTTATTTTTGCCTTACTTTAAAAATCAATTTAGCAACAAAAAAATATCCTAAAATGGCATTTGATATTGAAATGATAAAAAAGGTCTACGCTAACATGGCAGAACGTGTTGATAAGGCGAAGGACATTGTGGGAAAACCACTTACACTTTCAGAAAAAATACTTTATTCCCACCTCTGGGACGGTATGCCTAACAAGGCTTATATTAGAGGAAAGGATTACGTGGAATTTGCGCCAGATCGCGTGGCATGTCAAGATGCAACAGCTCAAATGGCCTTATTGCAATTTATGCAAGCTGGCAAACCAAAGGTGGCTGTGCCTACAACGGTACATTGTGATCATTTAATCCAAGCCAAAAGTGGAGCGGAAATTGATTTGAAACATGCTAATGATACAAGCAGCGAAGTTTTTAATTTTTTAGAGTCGGTTTCTAATAAATATGGAATCGGATTTTGGAAACCAGGCGCTGGTATTATCCATCAAGTGGTATTGGAGAATTACGCTTTTCCTGGCGGTATGATGATTGGTACAGATTCACACACCGTAAATGCTGGAGGTTTAGGAATGGTAGCTATAGGAGTAGGTGGTGCTGATGCGGTTGATGTCATGGCTGGTATGCCTTGGGAGCTTAAGTTTCCAAAATTGATAGGAGTTAGATTAACTGGTAAGTTATCAGGCTGGACAGCTCCTAAAGATGTTATTTTAAAAGTAGCAGAAATATTAACCGTTAAAGGTGGCACTGGAGCCATTGTTGAATATTTTGGCCCAGGGGCATTATCAATGTCTTGCACAGGAAAAGGAACTATTTGTAATATGGGAGCAGAAATAGGAGCTACGACCTCTACCTTTGGTTATGACGACTCTATGGAGCGCTACCTAAGAGCTACAGATAGAACAGATGTGGCAGATGAGGCAAACAAAATAAAAGATTACTTAACAGCAGACCCAGAGGTTTATGAAAACCCAGAGCAATATTTTGATCAGGTGATAGACATCAATCTTTCAGAATTGAGTCCTTTGCTTAATGGTCCATTTACTCCAGATTTATCTACTACAGTAGGTAAGGAGATGACTGATAAAGCCAAGGAAAATGATTGGCCAATGCAGGTAGAATGGGGCTTAATAGGGTCTTGTACTAACTCCTCTTATGAAGATTTGTCTAGAGCATCATCAATTGCACAGCAGGCCTTGGATAAAGGATTAAAAACCAAAGCTGAGTTTGGAATTAATCCAGGGTCTGAACAAGTGAGGTTCACTGCAGAACGAGATGGTATTCTACAAGTTTTTGAAAAATTAGATGCTACTATTTTCACTAATGCTTGTGGTCCGTGTATTGGGCAATGGGCACGCTATAGCGATCCTAAAAATGCACCAAAAAATAGTATAGTGCATTCTTTCAATAGAAACTTTGCAAAACGTGCTGATGGCAACCCAAATACACATGCCTTTGTAGCCTCTCCAGAGATTACAGCAGCAATTGCCATTGCAGGTCGTTTAGATTTTAATCCAATGACGGACACTTTAATTAATGAAGATGGAGAAGAAGTGATGTTAGACGAGCCAACAGGATGGGAATTACCTCCTAAAGGTTTTGAAGTTGAGGAAAATGGTTATTTAGAACCAGTTAAGGATGGTAGCAATGTTGAAGTAACGGTTAAGCCAGACTCTGAGCGACTGCAATTATTAACGCCTTTCGAGCCTATTGGAGACACCATCCAAGGAGCAAAACTGTTAATAAAAGCGTTTGGAAAATGTACAACAGACCATATTTCCATGGCTGGACCGTGGTTAAGATTTAGAGGACATTTGGATAATATCTCCAACAATACCTTAATAGGTGCTGTAAATGCCTTCAACCAAAAGACTAATTTTGTTAAAAATCAATTAACTGGTGAGTATGTTGGCGTACCAGATACGCAACGCGAATACAAAAAGAATGGTATTTGGTCCGTTGTGGTAGGAGACCACAACTATGGAGAAGGGTCGTCTCGAGAACACGCAGCTATGCAGCCTAGACACCTTGGTGTAGCAGCCGTTATTGTTAAGTCGTTTGCTAGAATTCACGAAACAAACCTTAAAAAGCAAGGGATGTTAGCCTTAACATTTGCTAATGAGAACGATTACGATTTAATCCAGGAGGACGATACTTTTAACTTCTTGGACTTAGATAAATTTGCTCCAGATACGCCATTGCATGTAGAAGTTGTGCACACTGACGGAAGTAAAGATGTTATTGAATTAAATCATACGTATAACGATGCTCAAATTCAATGGTATAAAGAAGGCTCTGCTTTGAATTTGATTAAAAAGCAAAATGCTTAAATCGATAGAGCTTTAAATAAAGTAAAATTAAGCCCTTGCATTGGACAAGGGCTTTTTATTTCAATAGTTTGAATTGCAATATGGCAACAAAAAAATCAAATAGACTGAAGTCTAACCTATTATGGTTAATCTTAATAGTAGCTTTAATTATTCCGCAAAGTCGAAGGGCCATACAAGTTACAATGCACAGTCTTTTTTCTAAGGTAAATTCCGCAGAAATCCTTGAACCTGAAAACAGAGTAATTCTAAGTACCTTTAATTGGAATTTATTAGATGAGGATAATCAACGTATAAATTTTTCAAAGGCTAAGGGCAAGGTCGTACTTATTAATTTTTGGGCTACATGGTGTCCTCCGTGCATCGCAGAAATGGATAGTTTGGAAGAACTTTATAAAGCCTATGGAAATGAAGTTGTTTTTATGTTTGTTACCAACGATGATATGGAGCTGGTTGATGCGTTTAAAACTAAAAAAGGCTATACGTTACCAGTATATAATCCTCTCACCCAAATTCCAAAGGAATTTGAAACGAGGTCTATACCAAGAACCTTTATTTTAAATAAAAAGGGTGAAATTGTTGTAGACGAAAAAGGAGCAGTAGATTGGAACAGTGAAGATGTACACCAAACATTGAATGACCTTTTAGGACAGTAATTATTTAAAATACTTTAGAGGTACAATAAGCATCCCAAAGTTTTCGCCCTCATCTTTACCTAAATGTTTATGATGAATTTTGTGGGCGCGTCTTACAGCTCTTGCGTATTTATTGTCAATATTCCTAAGCCATTTGATGCGCTGGTGAATGAAAATGTCATGCACTATGAAGTAGGCGAGTCCGTAGGCCATAATTCCTATACCTATAGGTAAAAAGTACCATAGATTAAATTCTCCCCAAAGGATCCAACAAGCTATAGACACAACCGCGTAAAATATAAAAAACGCATCATTTCGTTCAAACCAACTATCATGGTCTTTATGGTGATGGTCTTTATGTAGGCTCCATAAAAAGCCGTGCATGATGTACTTGTGTGTAAACCACGCATTAAATTCCATGACAAAAAAGGTTGTTAGAAAAATTAAAATCCAATAAACAGTTTGCATTATTGTGGAGTTTAGAGCAAATTTAATTGATATTTCACGTAACTTCGAGTGAGTAATTCTACTTTTTTATAGTTGGGTACCCTAATTCTAGTAGATTTTATTTCTAAGGCTGGTGTTTTCTTCAGTTTTTCCAGAAGTTTACTGTAATAGCGGTACGCCATAAATACGCCAAACCTAGCCTCAAGGGGCAGTCGTTTGATTCCTTTAAGCCCTTCTGCAAAATCATTTTCAATATCGGTAATAATGGCTTGCTTAGAAGCTTCATCTAAGTGGTTTAAATCTGTATTTGGGAAATATGTTCTGCTCAAATCCTCAAAGTCTGCTTTCAAATCCCTGAGGAAATTTACCTTTTGAAATGCCGAACCTAAGCTCATTGCAGAGGCTTTTAGCTCGTTGTATTTTAGGTCATCGCCTTTTACAAAGACCTTTAAGCACATTAAGCCAACGACGTCAGCAGAACCGTAGATATAGTTTCTGTATTCTTCTTCGCTTAGGTAGTCTTTTTTATGCAGGTCTAAACGCATACTGTTCATGAAAGCATCAACTAAATGCTTATCTATATTGTATTTGTGATAAGTCTCCTGAAATGCATTTAGAATAGGATTTAGGCTTATTCTATCACGCAATGCACGTTCTAAATCATCTTCAAAATGTTTAAAAAGGGTTTCTTTGTCATAATCATGAAAGGTATCTACAATTTCATCTGCAAATCTCACAAACCCATAAATGTTGTATATATCCTGTCTTATGCTGTCTGATAGCATTTTTGTAGCCATAGAAAAAGAGGTGCTGTAAGCATTAGTCACTAATTTACTGCACTCTTTGGATACGTTGTCAAAAATTGATTTCATAGATAATTTTTTTAGCTTGTAGATTTATACAATCATTTTATTATACTTTTTGATTCTTCTGAATGAGTTCGGCCACTAACTTTCCGGATATTAAAGAAGGTGGCACTCCTGGTCCCGGTACAGTTAATTGTCCTGTAAAATAAAGATTATCCACCTTTTTACTTTTTAATTTTGGTCTAAGAAATGCCGTTTGCATTAAGGTATTTGCCATACCATAGGCGTTGCCTTTATAAGAATTGTATTCATCTATAAAGTCCTTTACGCAAAATGACTCCTTAAACATAATATGATTGAGTACATTTTGATTGGTACGTTTCTCAAATCTATTGATAATTAAATCAAAATACTGCTGTCTTAACTCTGGCGTGTCTTCAAGTCCTGGGGCAATTGGAATTAAGAAGAAGCCAGCTTCACAGCCTTCCGGAGCCATACTGCTATCCGTAACGGAAGGGAAATTTACATAAAAAAGAGGGTCTTTTGGCCATTTAGGATTATCATAAATCTCTTCTGCATGTGCTTCAAAGTCCGTGTCAAAAAACAGGTTGTGATGTTCTATATTTTGCAGTTTTTTGTCAAAACCAACGTAAAATAGGAGTGAAGACGGGGCAAAAGTGCGCTTGTCCCAGTAGGCTTCACTGTATTGCCTGTGTTCTTTCTCTAAAAGTGTTTCAGAATGGTGGTAATCTGCACCACTCAATACTATTTCAGAGGCTATGAATTTTCCGTTTACGCTTATACCTGTAGTTTTGCCGTTTTCTACATGGATTTTTTCAACATTGCTTTCGGTATTAATTTGTACGCCAAGACTTTCAGCAAGTTTTTTCATACCCTTTATTATTTCATACATTCCGCCTTGAGGGTGCCACGTTCCTAAACCAAAATCGGCAAAATTCATAAAAGAGTAGAATGATGGCGTTTGATTTGGTTTGGCTCCAAGAAATAGAACGGGAAACTCTAAAGTGGATATTAGCTTAGGGTTTTTGAAATTTTTTCTAACTTCCGAACTTATTGTTTTAAAAAACTGGTCCACTCTGGTAACCGTATCTTTAGTTACCAGTTCAAATGGACTTAAGCCTGGTTTTAAAACAACTTTATTGATAGCAATATCATAATGCTCTTGTGCTCGAGCAATAAATTTCCGTAAAGGTTTTGAACTTCCTGTTTCTATTCGTTCAAATTCTTCACAGATCTGATCGAGATGATCTCCGATGGTAATGACCTCGTCAGAAAAGAATATTTTATAAGCTGGGTTGAGTTTATCAAGTTGATAATAGTCGCTCGTACTTTTTCCAAAATCATTAAAAAATTTTTCAAAAATATCTGGCATCCAGTACCAGCTGGGTCCAATATCAAACGTAAATCCGTCTCTTATTAATTGGCGCGCGCGTCCACCTACGGTATTGTTTTTCTCGTAAATGGAAACCTGGTGACCGGCTTGCGCGAGATAGCAGGATGCCGAAAGAGCTGAAAATCCAGAGCCAATTATAGAAATTGATTTACCCATTTTAATTAAAGTTCTTTTATTAGTGATTCAATGCTCTTAAACGGCTTTATTTTTGGCGGTAAACGCTTTAAATCTAGTGCATTTAGCATTTGACCCAAAATCCAAAATTCTGTTTTTGGCCTGCTTAGTATAGTCTTGTTAAAATCTTCGATGTATTGATCAATCATTCCTTTTTCTGGCTTGACCGTAAAATAAGAAATAAAGGTGATATCCTCGTAATAATTAAATAAGGCTGTTAGGCTATTTAAGGGTACACTCTGACCGAGAAAAATCGATTGGTAACCTCTATGCACTATTTCGTGATTGATAAACATGAGCCCAAGCTCGTGTATTTCATTGTCTGGTAAATACAGGACAAACGTTTTTTTGGACGCATTTACTTTTCTGGATTGCGCCTTTTCCGTATTTACAAGAATTTTCTGCCTTATCAAAGTAGTGAGGAAATGCTCATGGGCCTCAGTAATGGTATCTGTTTGCCAGAGCAACCCTATTTCTGTTAATAAAGGAATAAAGACGTCATAAAAAACCTTATCAAAAGACTTTTCCTTTAATAAAGATTCATAAGTATTGTAGAATAAAATCTGGTCGAAATTGAGCATGGCCAACTTAAACGAATTAATGGCATGGCTTTCAATATTATTTTCTGCTGCTATTTCCCTTACTAGCAGAGGTATCTTATGCTCGTCAATGGTAGCAATCTTAGAAATTTTGTAACCGTTCCTGTTAAGATAGCTAACGTTCAGCAGCTTTTGAAAGCTCGCCAAATCGTAATATCTAATATTGGTTTCTGTACGTTTGGGCTGTAATAAATTATAGCGCTTTTCCCAAATGCGTATGGTATGCGCTTTTATACCCGTTAAATTTTCTAAATCTTTTATGCTGAATCTATTCTTTATATTGTTCATTTTTTATAAAAAATGCTTAAACAAAAATAAGGTTTATAGTAACATCATTAATATAATTAACATAATTTAAATAAAATTATGAAGTGATGCTAAGTTGTATCTGAGTGAAGTTTAAAAAGTGCGCACGAGAAGACTCGAACTTCCACGACCTAAACGGTCACTGGCCCCTCAAGCCAGCGCGTCTACCAATTCCGCCACGTGCGCAAAATTTTCAGAGTGTAAAGATAAAAAAAAGTTAAGCCAAAAGCTTAACTTAAGTGACCGGGCTGGGGCTCGAACCCAGGACCCTCTCCTTAAAAGGGAGATGCTCTACCAACTGAGCTACCCGGTCTTTCATTTAGATGCCCTAAACGAGGGTGCAAATATATAAGGTTTAATTTATTTTACAATACTTTTTTAATTTAAATTTTCGTTTTTTTGCCAAGAGATTTCGATGTATAATTTAAACTAAAAAATAGAGCAATGATAGTGGTTTTAATAGGGTATATGGGCGTTGGTAAAACTAGTGTTGGTAAGAATATTGCTGATTTGCTAGGGTATGAATTTGTAGATTTGGATGAGTATATTTCTGATAGTGAGAAGGTTTCAATTTCGGAAATTTTTAAGGCCAAAGGCGAAGTCTATTTTAGGCAAAAGGAATCACAATATTTAAGAGATTTGGTGCAATCCAAAAATGATATGGTTTTGGCGCTTGGCGGAGGTACCCCATGCTATGCCAATAATATGGACTTACTAAAAATGTCTACTCACGTCACATCCTTTTATCTTAAATTATCCATTAATAGCTTAAGTGAAAGGTTAATTTCAGAGCAAAACGGCAGACCTTTAATTGCGCATCTAAAATCAAAAGAAGATTTAATAGAATTTATAGGGAAGCACCTTTTTGAACGTAATAATTTCTACACTATGGCAGACCATATCATAGATGTTGAAAACCTTTCGGTTGAACAAATTTCGG
>CAZGDG010000003.1:0-78293 GCA_964524415.1 uncultured Flavobacteriaceae bacterium | reverse complement strand
AAGTGTAAGCATCTCTAGGTAAAACTTTTACCCATTTTTTGTGTTCAAAAAACCATTTTGAACGTACCGATGGAAAGCCCTTGGTTAAAAAGGCTGCTATAAAAGGATGTGCATTTAAGGTTATCTTTTTATAGTCTTTTTTGAAAATCCGCTCTAAGTCTTGGGTTATACGATTCACCACTTTTATTGGCGCTTCGATTTCATCTCCACCTACGAGGTTTGGATTTTCTTCTTTAGTCTTAATATTGCGTTCTGGCCTTACGCGTTGTCTGGTTATTTGTACCAAACCAAACTTACTCGGCGGCAATATTTTGTGTTTAGCTTTGTCGTCTTTCATCTCATCACGGAGATGATTGTAAAGCTGCTTGCGGTTTTCTGCACGTCCCATGTCTATGAAATCAATAACTATAATGCCACCCATGTCGCGCAGTCGTAACTGACGTGCTATTTCGGTAGCAGATATTAAATTGACTTCTAGGGCCGTATCTTCTTGGTTCTTTTCTTTATTGGAACGATTGCCGCTATTTACATCTATAACATGCATAGCTTCGGTATGTTCTATAACCAAGTAGGCGCCTTTTGCCATGGAGACGGTTCTGCCAAAAGAGGTTTTAATTTGGCGTTCTATTCCGTATTTTTCAAAAATGGGCACTCCATTCTTGTAATGCTTTACAATAGACTCTTTTTTTGGTGCAATTTGATGCACATAATCTTTTAATTGAAGGTATAAGGCCTCATCATCTACCACAATACCAGTAAATGAATCGTTAAAGATATCCCTTAAAATGGAGGATGCTTTGTTCATTTCCCCTAAAACCTTGGTAGGGTGATGCGCTTTATACAACTTCTTACACATTGCTGTCCATCTACTCAGCAAATTCTGTAAATCACTGTCGAGATCAGCTACTTTTTTTCCTTCGGCAACCGTACGGATAATAACACCAAAACCTTTTGGTGTTATACTCTTAACAAGACGCTTTAACCTATCTTTCTCTTCCTTGGATTCAATCTTCTGTGAGATTGAAATTCTATTGGAAAACGGCACCAGCACAATATAGCGTCCAGCTATTGAAAGCTCTGAGCTTATGCGAGGTCCCTTTGTAGAAATAGGCTCTTTTACGACTTGTACCAGTATGGATTGATTGGACTTTAAGGCATCGGCAATTTTGCCGTGCTTATCCAAGTCCTTTTCAAAGCGAAAGTCTTTAAGTGAGTAATCTCTTAATTTCCCTGTGCTTACACGTTTAATGAATTTTAAAAGCGAAGGCAGTTGCGGTCCTAGATCATGATAGTGTAAAAACCCATCTTTCTCGTAGCCCACATTGACAAATGCGGCGTTAAGACCAGGCATAACCTTGCGTATTTTGGCAATAAAAATATCACCAACCGCAAAATTATTATCCTCTTCATCTTTATGTAATTCAATAAGTTTTCCATCTTTTAATAAGGCAAAATCAACAATATCTGAACTCGATCTTACGATTAATTCCTTGTTCATAATGTTAATTTATATCTAACTCTTCATTGAGTTAGATGGATTTTACTAAATTATTTGACACAGGTCCCGATGATTATCGGGAATCCAACAAATCTTAGTGCACTCTATTAAATACACCAGATTCTATATCAAAGAACGTTGCTTTAAAACTGAAAAAAGTAGTTGAAAAACTACTTTTAACAATTTATTTCTTTTTGTGACGATTAGCGCGTCTACGTTTTTTACGCTTATGCGTCGCTACCTTGTGTCTTTTTCTCTTTTTACCACTTGGCATAGTTAATAATGCTTTTAATTAATATAGTTTTAATGCGTTTAGTTTACTTCAACATTAGTTTTTACGCCTTCTAAGAACACTTTAGCAGGTTTAAAGGCAGGTATGTTGTGGGCTGGAATTTTAATCGTAGTATTTTTAGAAATGTTACGACCGGTTTTCTCAGCTCTTGTTTTAATTATGAAACTTCCAAATCCTCTTAAGTATACGTTATCGCCACTTTCTAGAGATGCTTTTACTTCTTCCATAAAGGATTCTACTGTAGCCTGAACATCACCTTTTTCCATTCCTAATTTGTCAGAAATTTTGGCTACTAAATCAGCTTTTGTCATTGTTATTAGTTTTAGGGTTACTATAAATTCTAAGGGATGCAAATATAGGTAATTTAATTTCAATATTTAAAGTGTAATTAATTAAAATTTAACACTATAAAGATTTATTTTTGTGTGGTCTAGGTTAAATCACAATGAATTTTTACACCCAACTAATTAACTGGTATTCAGATAATAAAAGAAGTCTACCTTGGCGAGACACGGACAATCCTTATTTTATTTGGCTCTCAGAAATCATTTTACAACAAACTCAAGTTAAGCAAGGGTTACCTTATTATAAGGCATTTGTTAAGCATTTTCCAACGGTTTTTGACCTTGCCAATGCCTCCGAAGAACACGTTTTAAAGTTATGGCAAGGCCTTGGGTATTACTCTAGGGCAAGAAACCTTCATGCTTCTGCCAAATATATTGCCAAGGAATTAAATGGTGTTTTTCCTTCCACTTATGAAGACATTAAAAAACTTAAAGGTGTTGGCGATTACACGGCAAGCGCTATTGCCTCAATTGCATTTAAAGAACCTAAAGCTGTTGTAGATGGAAATGTCTACAGAGTACTATCGAGATATTTTGGCATTAAAACAGCCATAAACAGCACTAGTGGTATAAAGGAATTTAAAGCGCTTGCCCAAGAATTGATAGCTAAGGACCAACCTCACATTTACAACCAGGCCATTATGGAATTTGGAGCATTACAGTGTACTCCCAAAACGCCAAAATGTGAGCTTTGTCCTTTAAAAAATGGATGCGTGGCACTTAAAGAGAATCTCATCAACGAACTTCCTGTAAAATTAAAAAAGACTAAGGTTGCCAAGAAATATTTCAATTATATGGTCTGTGTGGATGACAAGCAGAACATCTTATTTGAAAAACGACAAGGCAAAGGCATATGGCAAAACCTTTATCAATTCCCCTTAATTGAAAGTGAGAAGAGCCTAACCGCTGAAGAGTTTGATAAACTGCAATTCGATTCTCTGCTCACAGAGCCTTTTGGCTATGATTATGCCTTGTATAATGAATCTGATAGAGTACATAAATTGTCTCATCAGCATTTATATACAAAATTTTGGATCATAGAGGTAAAAGACACACTCAAGGACGGTTACATTCCTTTAGAAGAGATTCACAAATTCCCTGTTCCGGTTCTTATTGGTGATTTTATAGAGGAGTTCAATTTTGAAGCACTTTAAGAACAAAAAATTTATTACTTTTAATTAGATAATCAATACCGTAATTTTACGGACTAAATACATAAAATTATGTCAGGAACTTTGAATAAGGTAATGCTAATTGGGCATTTAGGAGATGAAGTAAAGATGCATTACTTCGATGATAAGAATTGTGTTGGGCGCTTTCCATTAGCCACAAATGAAACCTACACCAACAGAACAACCAATGAGCGCGTTACCAATACGGAATGGCATAATATCGTTGTACGTAATAAGGCTGCCGAGATTTGCGAAAAATATCTTAGTAAAGGCGATAAGATCTATGTTGAAGGTCGAATTAAAACCCGAAAGTGGACAGACGATAAAGGGATGGAACGTTACTCAACAGAAATTCAATGTACTGATTTTACATTCCTTTCCAATAAAAATGAAAACCAACAGCCACAACCGGCCAATACTGCAAGTCCTTCCGTTTCTGAACCACAGGAACAGGCACCAAATAGTATTGCACCTGAAACTGAGGACGACGACGATTTACCTTTCTAAATACTAAATTCACCGTATTTTGGACCCAGAACCCTCGGTATTTAATCTAAGTATTGCGCTAACGGATACCTCTTTTATTACGAGTATTATTTTACTTTTAATTTTGTTGGTGTGCTCTGGATTGATCTCCGGAGCAGAAGTTGCCGTATTTTCAATCACTAAAGCCAATATTGATGAAGGCCTTGAGAAAAAATCAGTGCCAATGCAAATTATTGCCTATCTATTGCAGAAACCCAAAAAACTTTTAGCAACAATTCTTGTAGCAAATAATTTTATAAATATTGCTATAGTACTATTATTTGCCTACATAGGTGAAACCTTATTTCAGAGTGTATCCAATACTGTTGTTAGATTTTTATTGGAGGTTGTTACAGCGACATTCTTAATATTGTTGTTCGGTGAAATTATACCTAAGATTTATGCCAGTCGTAACAGCATTAAGTTTGCAAGTTTTATGGCTAGACCTTTAAGAGTTTTGGACGTTATTTTTTCTCCTTTGAGCTCACCCATGCGCCTAGCAACCTTAAAATTACAGGATACCTTGGGTAGAAAACGTTCCAATCTCAGCGTAGACCAATTATCGCAGGCTCTAGAACTAACAGATGATAAAGACACCACTCAAGAGGAGCAAAAACTCCTTAAAGGAATTGTGTCTTTTGGAAATACCGACACCAAACAGGTTATGCGCCCTAGAATGGACCTCTTTGCCCTGGATATTGAAACGCCATTCAACAGTATTATTGCAGATATTATTGATAACGGATACTCGCGTATACCTGTTTTTGAAGAAAACATAGACAATATTAAAGGGGTTTTGTATGTGAAGGACCTTCTTCCTCATTTAGATAAAAAAGATTTTGACTGGCCCAGCCTTCTGCGAGAACCTTTCTTTGTCCCCGAGAATAAAAAGCTGGATGACCTTATGGTCGAATTTCAGAACAAGAAGGTGCATCTCGCCGTTGTCGTTGATGAATACGGTGGTACTTCCGGTTTGGTTTCCCTAGAAGACATTATTGAGGAAATTGTGGGAGACATCAGTGATGAATATGATGACGAAGACCTCATCTTTACAAAGATAGATGACAATAACTATAGCTTTGAGGGCAAAACACCTCTCAAAGATGTTTATAAGATTGTTGGGATTGAAGAAGATGATATTGAAGATTTTGAAGCAAAAAAGGGTGAAGCGGAAACCTTGGCTGGCTTTGTTTTGGAAATCTCTGGAGGCTTTCCTCGTATTGGAAGTAAAATAAACTTTAAAAATTACGTTTTTACTATAGAAGCTTTAGAGCGCAAACGTATTAAACAAATAAAATTTACACTCTTGAAACAGCAAGAATGAAGCATTTAACCCTCTTATTCGTATTATGTTTATCTTGTCTTAGTTGCGGAGACAGTCCCTTACCCAAACCCGAAGCATATTTAAGGTTAGACTATCCTAAAGCTCAGTATAAAACCGTTAAAACTCCTCTACCCTTTAGCTTTGACAAAAATCACCTAGCGCAGCCCATAGACTCCATAAAAATAGCAGGTTCAACCCGAGGACTAGATTTAAAATATCCCAGTTTAAAAGCTACGATATATCTGACTTATAAAGCGGTTACACCAAACAATTTAGATAGCCTTTTGCGAGATGCCCAATCCCTCACACAAAAACATACCATTAAAGCGGATGAGATTAGTAGTACGATTTACGAAAATCCAGTGAATAGAGTCTACGGTATGTTATACGAGGTTGGTGGCGATGCAGCGTCGCAATCTCAATTTTATGTTACGGATAGCATCAACCACTTTCTGAGCGGTTCCTTATATTTCTATGCAAAACCCAATTATGATTCTATTTACCCAGCAGCAGAATATCTAAAAAAAGACATCAAGCACCTAATGGAATCCTTACGTTGGGAAAATCCATAAAAAAAGGCAACCAAAAAGGTTGCCTTTTTTTTGACTTCATTTAAGTCTTAAAAGTTATAACGTAAGCTTGCATTCCAGATTCTTCCAATACCTAAGAAAGTACCAAAGTTATCTGTTTGGCTTATATAAGGCGTGTTGAATAAGTTGTTAACGTTTGCTCTAAAGGTCATTCTATTATCACCTAAAGAAAATCTATACGTTAAACCTGCATCCGCTAAAGCGTAAGATGGTAATCTTTGAGATTCGTACACTTGTCCGTTAAGTGCAGCTTCTACAGCTTCGTCAACATCAACGAACTCATAAAGGTCTGCAAAGATGTTATAGTCCATATCAACAGAAAGGCCTTCTACTACATTCCACACTAAGCCTGCTCCAAAAGAGGTTTGTGGTGCATTACCAACTTTAACATCAGTAAGCTCTACTTCACCATCAGTAATTAAGAATTGCTGTGTATCGTCATTTTGTAAGGTGAATGGTGTTGAGCCTTCATATTTCCAGTTACCAATGGATCCATAACCTCTAAAGCTAATTTTACCTCCAATTGGTCTATATTCAAAATCAAACTCCGCACCTTGGTGTACTTGTGTAACATTTGTAAAACGGTAGATACCAAATTCATCATTAGGTAAGTCCGTACCAAAAGTTAAGAAACGATTTCCCCATTCGGTTCTGTAAACATCGAAGTTAAATCTCCAAGTGCTGTTTTGGAATCTATACCCAAATTCGTAGCCAACGATTTCCTCATTGTCTATTTCTGGTTCTACCAAATCATTAGAGTTTCTAATATCAGCAAAAATATTATCTAAGAATGGTTGTCTAGAGAAGGTACCTATATTGGCAAAAACCTTGTTGTTTTCATCAATATTGTAAGAAGCACCACCTTTAATTTGATAGCCTACTTTGTTGATTTTTTCAGACTTTCCTAAGCCATTGCCCGTTCCTACAAAGCGACCTGTTCTCTGGAAGGATTGTGTAGATAAAGCTCCTTGCACAAATACAGAAAAGTCTTCTGTAGCATATTCTGCTTGACCAAATCCACCTATGTAGTTAATATTTTCAGAATAATCAAACTGTGTTCTTTGATCTTCGTCTGCGAAGTCAAAAAGCGCTGCCCAAGGATTTGCCTCAAAGGTCTCTGTAAACACATAGTCATCTGGACGGTCAGTTCTAAAGTTATCCACAAAGCCGTTTAATCCCATTAAATCGTTAATCTGTCTCCAGTGGTCTCCACGATAAAGTCTACCGTCAAAACCAACGTTGAAATTCCAATTTTCTCCAGATTCTATATTTAAGTTAGATAATAAACCGTACCAGTTATGGTTATTTACAGAAGAACGTCTTACAAAGCCATCGCTAAAGCCAGCAAACCCGTTAGAATCTGCTGCGGCTTGGTTGTTTTGTACAATTTGATCGAAATCTATTTGGCCATTGGATTCTAGCCTAACTCTGTTAGAACTACTTCCTAACATACCTGTACCACCACCACGGCCCCAAGAGGCATAAAGAACCGTAGATAAATCTAAGTTTTCATTGATATCAAAATCCCAGTTAAGGTTGGCTACTGGTTTGTGATAGTAGTTACGTCTCTCAGTGAAGCGCTCCCCATCCCTAAATCCTGTATTAGGATTGTATTTTTCACCATAAAGGTCGTAGTTCTCAATGTCACTTGAGAAGTTTTGATCATGCCACTGTGGCGCACCTGTAATTAGAAAGTTGAAAGTGTTTCTATCATTAGGCTTGTAACCTACCGAGAACAAGTAGTTTTGTCCCTGACCAGCAGTTCCTATAGCGTATTTTCTATGCGCTTGCCAGTGATCTACTAATACAGAAAAAGCCCAGCCTTTATCATTTATACCTGAGTTATAAGAAAAAGTTCCTTTTGCAAAACTATCGTTACCGCCCATAAAACGTACAAATCCACCTTCTCTTTGCTCGGTTGTTTTTGAGATAATGTTAACGGTACCACCTACTGAAGATATGGCCAATTTAGACGAACCTAGACCTCTTTGTACCTGCACTGCATTGGCAACATCTGCCATACCAGCCCAGTTAGACCAGAACATTCTACCGTCTTCAACACTATTGATTGGTTGACCGTTTAATAGGAAAGCCGTGTTAGTGTCGTCAAAACCTCTTAAGAAGATACGGCTATCACCAAATCCGCCAGCTTGGTTAGACACATAGACAGAAGGCGTATTCTTCATAGATTCAGTAAATTCCATATTTCCTGAAATCTTAAGTTGAATATCCCTGCCCTTAATAGTTGATACTGCGACAGGTGTTTGGCGTGCTTCAGCGATATCGATAACGCCAGTACCAACTACAACGACTTCCTCTAAAGAATTGTCTAAGTCTAAAACAATAGAACCAAAATTGGTGTTGCCATTAAACTTTAAAATTTTAGTAGCAAAGCCTACATAAGAAACTTCTATTTGACCAGAGGCCAAGTCTGTAGTCAATTCAAAATTTCCTTCAAAATCTGTCATAGCACCTACTGTTGTGCCTTTAACAAGGACGTTAGCTCCTGGAAGAGGAGAATTCATTTCTGCGTCCACCACTTTTCCTTTAAGGGTAGACTGTGCTAACAATGTCATGGAGAACAACATTGCTGTGCTTAACATTAATAATTGTGTAATTTTTTTCATTATAACAATGAGTTATTGGTTTGCGCTGCAAAATTACTACGCGACCCACTAATAATGTTAAGTAACTGTTAACTTTTATGCCCTTTTTATTAACAAAAAAATAGGGAGGTTTGAGCACTAAAATGCCTTCAATGACTAACGCTTTGCTATGTAGTAGCGTATCAATTCATTTGTTGAGCTATCGTGTTGTAGCACTGCATTGGTGTTTAATTCCTTAAGAATAGACTTGGCTAATTGTTTACCCAACTCCACTCCAAATTGATCGTAACTATAGATGTTCCAAATAATGCCTTGCACAAATATCTTATGCTCATACATGGCAATGAGCTTTCCAAGGCTTTCAGGTGTTAATTGATCAATTAAAATTGAGGTTGTAGGTTTGTTCCCTTCAAATACTTTAAAAGGCAGTAGTTTCGCCTTTTCGAGTTCGCTTAAGGATTGTTGGTTTAACTCAGCTAGAACTTCTTTTTCTGTTTTACCATTCATTAAGGCCTCTGTCTGGGCAAAATAATTAGACATAAGCTTATCGTGATGGTCTTCATTACCATGCAGGGACTTAACAAAGCCAATAAAATCAGCAGGAATTAGCTTAGTACCTTGATGAATCAATTGAAAGAATGCGTGTTGGGAATTTGTCCCAGGTTCTCCCCAAATTATTGTTCCTGTTTGGTAATTCACTCTGTGACCTTGCCTATCCACACTTTTTCCATTACTCTCCATAATCCCTTGCTGTAAATAGGTAGCAAATTGGTTTAGATATTGGGTATACGGAATAATAGCTTCACTCTCTGCCTTAAAGAAATTGTTATACCATACGGTAAGTAAGCCAGCAATAACTGGTATGTTCTCCCTGAAATCCTTAGACTTAAAATGATGGTCCATTTTTTGGGCACCATTAAGGAGTTGTTCAAACTTATCATATCCCAAGGCAAGGCTTATGGATAGCCCTACGGCACTCCATAAAGAAAAACGTCCGCCAACCCAATCTTTCATAGGGAAAATATTTTTCTCGTCTATGCCAAAGGCTTTTACGCTTTCAATATTGGTAGAAACTGCAACAAAATGTTTAGATATGGCATCTTCTGGCAAGGTCTCTAAAAACCAAGACCTAATGGAATTGGCATTGGATAAGGTTTCCTGCGTCGTAAAGGTTTTTGAAACGATTACAAACAAAGTGGTTTCAGGATTAAGATTTTTTATAACTTCATTGTAATGGTCGCCATCGACATTACTTACAAAGTGGGTGTTCAAATGATTCTTATAATATTGAAGGGCATCAACAACCATAGCAGGACCTAAATCAGACCCTCCTATTCCTATATTAACCACATCAGTAATAGCTTTACCAGTATGTCCTTTATGATTTCCCGAAACGATTGCTTCTGTAAAAGCCTTTATCTTATCCCTAACTTCATAAACTCCTGGAATAACGTTTTCTCCGTTAACAAAGACCTCTTCATTTTTATCAGCTCTCAGAGCCGTGTGCAATACAGCTCTTCCTTCGGTTTCGTTGATGATATCTCCATTAAAATATTTAGAGATAGCATCTTTTAAATCGACCTCATTCGCCAATTCAACGAGCAGGTCTATAGTCTCTTTTGTAATGCGGTTTTTGGAGAAGTCAACATAAAAATCCTCCCAATTTATCGTCAGTTCCTTTGCTCTGTTGTCTTCTTGGGAAAAAAGCTCCCTTAAATGTTTATTCTTTAAACTTATAAAGTGATCTGAGAGTTTTTGCCAAGCCTTGGTCGAAGTTGGATTAGTGTTTTTTAACGCCATGTTTTTATGAAATCGGGTCTTCTGTTATCGTATTTGTTTTGTTTTTTGGTTCTGCTTCCAAGAAATAAATTTTATCTAGACGCTCTTTGATCGGCTTGATATATTCTAGATATTTTTGTTTTAAGCTATCTGAAATAGGTTCTGCTTCTGGCAGTTTTTGTTTAAAGGGGTCTACTTGCTTTCCATTTTTCCAAAATCTATAACATACATGAGGTCCACTGGTATTGCCTGTCATCCCAATATAGCCAATGATATCTCCTTGCTTAACATATTGTCCTTTCTTGACATTCTGCCTACTCATATGCAAATACTGCGTGGTATATGTGGCATTATGCCTTATCTTAACGTATTTGCCATTACCACCTCGCCGAGTAGATTCTATGACCGTACCATTGGCAGTTGCCATAATCGGAGTTCCTACTGGTGCAGCAAAGTCCGTCCCTTTATGAGGCCTTACTCGGTTGCCATAGTAGGCAATTCGGCGCTTAAGATTATAGCGCGATGACAGTCTTCCGAATTTCAACGGTGACTTTAAAAAGGCTCGTCTCATATTTTTGGCTTCCTCATTAAAATAGTCCTTTACACCTTTTACTGCGTCCGTCTCAAATTGAAAAGCATAGAGGGAATCGCCATTGTGCTCAAAATAAGCGGCCTTTACATCGTGAACTCCAGCATAGATAGAATCATCAATATACTTATCGGTATATATCACTTTAAAGCGATCGCCAGGCATTAATCGTCTAAAATCTATAGACCATGCATAGATATTATCTGCCATGATATTGGCCAACACAGGGCTTAATCCCAGCTCATCGAGAGTAAGCGAAATATTGTTTTCAATGATTCCGGTTGCTGTTTTTTCGACATACTTAATAGGTTTTCTACTAGTATAAGCCTCAATGGAGTCTTTAAACTTAATGACTACGTATTCTTCTAAACTTGGCTGATAGATGAATGTCGTGGGCACCTCCAAACTGTCCTTTGTACACAAGAGTGTATATGGTTTACCAGGTATTAATCGTCTGGCGATATCAAATGTGTCTTTGGCTTTTTCTGCTATGTGAAAGATTTTAGGGTATCCTATGTTATTACGCTCTAAAATTTCGCCAAAGCTATCACCTTTTCTAATGGTATCACGCTTAACGATATAGTTGTTAAGGTTAAACCCAAACTCATAATTATCTTTTTCAATTACCTCAGCAAGCTCTTCCTTATGAGAGTTCTCTTCGATTTGGTTATTGTTTTTACAACCTAAGAAACTTGCTGCAATTACGGTCAGTGCTATTAATCGTTTTAATTGCATTTGTTTAAACGCTAGTTATATGTTAGTGCCCCAATTTTTTAGTTCTTCATCTGTCCATAATTCAGGGAAGAAAATTCTCCGCTGATATTTTGGATGCATGTATTTTTTCCAATCGCTTCCTCCTGTAGCCTCACCGTCACCTAAGCCACTTTCTATATAATGCTTCGCAGCATTATAATGCGCCATAACCCAAGTAACGTTTACCGTATAATCGTAGTGGCGCATTGCTTTTATTAAATCTTCATCCTGTTGGTGTTGCTTCGGCAATTCCTTAAAACGTGTCCATAGGTTTTTGGTATTGTATTTTTCCATAAACCTTAGGAACTCGTCCTTGTAACGATTTTCAAAATTAACCAAAAGTGTAGATTTCTCTCCTGTTTTATGGTTTTTTCCTGCGGCCTGCCAATACAAATGCTCAAAAGCGTGAGTGTATGGCGTATTTCTATCTATAGTATCTCTAAATCTGTAATCGATTAAATTGATTAACTCTGTAGAAGCAAACTCGATAAGTCTGTACTGTGCGCTCTGAAATCCACTGGCTGGCGTCAAGGTATATCTGAATTTCATGTATTGCTCTACCTCCATACCCTCTCTCATAATATTAAAGGAGGTCGTAAGCATATCAAAATACCTACTAATACGCATTATTTTGCTTTCAAAAAATGAAACATCCAAATCCTCTTTTTCAGCCACTTGCTGTATTTCCCAGAGAATCATTTTAAAGATAAGCTCGTTGATTTGATGATAGGCAATGAATACCATTTCATCTGGAAGGGTTGTTCTTTGGATTTGAAGGTTTAGTAATGCATCGGTTTGTATATAATCCCAATACGTAATTGGCTTGCTGTAGAGCAAGCCGTAGAGGTGGTCATCTGTATCTTGGTTTAGCGCAGCGTATTTATCTTGAAGCGCATTTAATATCGGTTGAAAGTCTGGTTGATCAGGCATACATTAATTATATTGAATCTGAAAGGAATGCTTTAGGCCCTTAAACGCCACTAAATCTGCTCGCAGTGAACCAACGGCCAAATCGGCTTTAACCTTTAATGGTATCTTATTCTTATCGGCACTAACCCAAAGTGTTAAACTTTCTTCTTCCTTAAATACTCTACCAGCTAGTACGTAAGGTCTAAATTTAAGGGTTTTAACCTTGCCAAAAGGGGTTTTAATGGTTTGACGACCTAAATATTTTAACCTAAACCCATAGTTTTCTTCATCAAAAAACATATTAAGGGTGACTACATCGCCTCTTCTGATTTTATCGGTATCGTAATTGTTCCTCAGGTAATAAAAGGCCGAAACCATATCCTGAACATTTTGCTCTGTAGCGACGGTTGTAACCTTATTGTTTTTTTTGTCCTTGACTATGGCCTTTTGTTCCTCTTGGTTAAAGTCTATTTCAATGTCCTTGGTGTGCCCTCCTTCATCTACCTTTCTTATAAATTTGTACGGCACATTGGTGTCTTTATCAAAAAAGCTTTCATACCGATCCTCTACCTTAAAAAACCAACTAATGGCTCCTGTGGTCCATCCTTTACCAATAACATGGTGTACTGGCTTGCCATTGAGAATGGTATCATTAACCGTTAAGGTACCTTCGCCAGCCTTAAGAAAGCCGCTGTAGCTCATTTCAAATTTAAACCATTCACCCTCCTGAAAAGCAGAATCTTTCTTTAAATCTGCAGACTGTAATCCTGAAAGTAGTAATAAAACCGTAAATAATCCTTTCATAACATTTATAATTGTACGCTTTGGCCTTTCTGTTTTTTAAACGCCACAAACGTCACTTCTATTTCAGATAACCTTGTACAATTACTATTCCAAATGTATTAAATCATTGAACTACAATCTAAAATGATTCGTTAATTTTAAGTTTTTTAAGGTATTACGCACATTGTATAGCATCTTCACATTTGAACGAAAAGACGCTATAAAAAAGCATATATGGTTTTTACAGACACTTGTTTATAGCGCGTTTAACTTTTTAATATTAAACGCGCTATCCCAATTATAATGTGCCTCGTTTTTGTTGTTCTCTTTCAATGGATTCAAAAAGAGCTTTGAAGTTTCCTGCACCAAATCCTTGAGCTCCCATACGCTGAATGATCTCAAAGAACAAGGTAGGTCTATCTTCTACGGGTTTTGTAAATATCTGTAACAGGTAGCCTTCTTCATCGGCATCAACCAAAATAGATAATTTTTGAAGCTCTTTGATATCCTCTTTCATCATTTCCATGTGCTCTCCTAAGCGCTCTGGAATCATATCATAGTAAGACTGTGGTGGTGGTGGTAAAAACTCTACACCTCTGGCCTTAAGTTGTGCAACCGTTTTTATGATATCGTCTGTAGCGACGGCTAAATGCTGCACACCTGGCCCTTCATAAAAATCGAGATATTCCTCAATCTGTGATTTTTTGGCAGCTTCTGCAGGCTCATTAATAGGAAACTTAATACGGCCATTACCATTACTCATTACCTTACTCATCAAGGCTGAATATTCGGTATGGATTTGCTTGTCATCAAAGGACAAGAAGTTTACAAAGCCCATAACATCCTCATACCATTTTACCCATTGGTTCATCTCGCCCCAACCTACATTTCCTACCATATGGTCTATATATTTTAGCCCAACGGGTTCTGGATTGTAATCGCTCTTCCACTCCACAAAACCAGGCATAAACACACCCTTGTAATTTTTGCGCTCTACAAACATATGAACGGTTTCCCCATAGGTATAGATCCCTGCTCTAACGACTTCTCCATGTTCATCGGTCTCCACCACTGGCTCCATATAGGATTTTGCACCGCGCTTAATAGTTTCTTCGTAGGACTTTCGAGCATCGTCTACCCAAAGTGCAATGACTTTGACACCATCACCATGCTTCACGATATGGTCATTTATAGGTGACTTACTATTTAAAGGTGTAGTTAGTACTAACCTTATTTTGTCTTGTTTCAGTACATAACTGACAGAATCTCTAGAACCTGTTTCCAAACCTTTGTAGGCGTAGGACTGAAAACCAAATGCTGTTTTGTAAAAATGAGCAGATTGCTTTGCATTACCTACGTAAAACTCTACGTAATCCGTTCCTAGAAGCGGCAGAAAATCCTGAGCTCCTTCGAATATTTTTTCTAAACCGTAATTAACGGACGTTACATCTTTTGCCATAATTATATTTATTGATTTAGTTATTTAATTGTAATTTTCTGTAATCATTCCAACCAAGATTTATAGTAATCTTCGTCGGCAATTTTCAAGGCTTCCTCTGTAACCTTTAGTGGCTTAAAGGTATCCACCATCACCGCTAATTCGTCGGTTTTCACTTTGCCTATGCTGCGTTCCATAGCACCAGGATGTGGCCCATGAGGAATACCTGCTGGATGCAAGGAGATATGACCTGCATCAATATCGTTCCTGCTCATAAAATCACCGTCGACATAATAGAGGACCTCATCACTATCAATGTTACTATGATTGTATGGCGCTGGAATACTTAGAGGATGATAATCGTATAAGCGTGGTACAAAACTGCACACCACAAAGGCATCGGTCTCAAAGGTTTGATGGACTGGTGGTGGTTGGTGAATACGACCTGTAATGGGCTCAAAATCGTGAATGGAAAAAGCATAAGGGTAATTGTAGCCATCATAGCCTACCACATCAAAGGGATGCGAAGCATAGACCATATCAAAAATTTCATCTTGCTTCTTAATTTTTATCAAAAAGTCACCTGACTCGTTATAGGTTTCCAATTCTTGCGGTTGACGCAAATCGCGCTCACAGAATGGCGAATGCTCCAACAATTGCCCAAACCAATTGCGGTAGCGTTTTGGCGTATAAATGGGTCTGTAGGATTCTACTATAAACAGGCGGTTATCTTCGGTATCAAAATCCAGTTTATAGATAATTCCCCTTGGAATTAAAAGATAATCTCCGTATTTAAAATCGAGGTTACCAAGATGCGTTCTTAGTTTCCCTGTGCCTTTATGCACAAAAATAAGTTCGTCTGCATCGGTATTCTTATAGAAATACTCCTTTGTCGAGTGCTTAGGCGCGGCCAGAATGATATTACAATCGCTATTGGTTAGCACCACCTTTCTACTGTCTAGATAATCATTTTCTGGTTGGGTTTGAAACCCTCTAAACCGGTAGGATTGCATATTGTTGGCCTTGGCAATCTTTGGTGCAATACTGTATTGATTTTGTATGGCCTTAACCTGTGTTGGGCGTTGCTCGTGGTAACTGTTGGTAGACATGCCGTCGAAACCAATGGTACCGAACAATTGCTCATAGTAGAAGCTGCCATCGGGCTTTTTAAACTGTGTATGGCGCTTTGGTGGAATTTTTCCTAATTTATGATAAAATGGCATTGTGTTAGAATTTATTATTATGAGAATATCCCCTTGATATTGAATTATATGAGGGGCTTAATAAATTATCTTAAAGGTACAAAAAATGCGCAGTTATTCTGGGTTCCTTTTGATAAGGAAATGTAAATGAAGTTTAAGATTTTCCCAGAATAGTATCATAGTCTTACAAAGTTGAAGAATTTTAACCAAAAACCAAAATTTTACGCGCGGTTAATCAATTTCCTGGTAAAAAGCCAAATCGTTTTATGTTAAATTTTATCTTTTGGAAATCAACTAATTACGGAAAAACCGTAATTAAAAAATTTTTAGATATTTCTTACAAATATTTTGGTGGTTTCTATTTTTTTTTTTTTAGATTTGAATTGCTATTAACTGTTATAGAGCATTTTAACGAGGTGCTAAATGGCTTTTGATAGCATTGGTTAACCAAAAGCTGTGCAGCTTTTTATTTCGTTAAGATTCCCTACTCGTTATCCCTCTCGTTAATTTTAAACTCGTTAATACTCGTTAGTTAAAAATGATTATTAACTGACCTGTCAAAAGAATTATTACAGGTCTAAATTTTAAAATTATGAAGACAAAAGTTTTTAGTTTTTTAGCGCTTATTATGTTTGGGTTTAGCTTAATGAGCTCGGCATCTCAACTTAAAATAGAAGAAGATGTAGATTGTGCAGTTGTTTTTACAGTGTGTGATACAGCTTTCCCAGATAATTTTGCATTATTCGAGAGATGTATGGTGAATAATGGTTGCGGTGGTGACCCAGATCCAGTTATTGAAGACAATCCATAAATTAAAACTTAACGGTATTCTAAAGTTATAAAGAATACCGTTTTAATATTTCTAAAAATCATGCGAAATTGTTTGTTTTTTTTAATTTTCATATTAAGCGCCCATTTAAATGCCCAAGTGTTTTCAGGCATCGTTGAATATACCGCTGAAATGAATAATATCCATCGTGAAGAATTCATCTATAAGCTTAAAAACAACGAAGAGATACCAACACACATAAAGTCAGAAGTCATGCAGCTATATGCAAATGCTCAACCAGAAACGTATAAGCTTTATTTTAATGAAGAAGAAAGTTTTTTTAAACATATACAAATACTAAATGTTGATGGTGGTTATAATATTGGAAGTAAAGCTGGTACAAGCAGTTATTATAGTAATAAAGATAAAGTTATAGAATATAGTATTTTAGGTTACATTTTAAAGGATCCTCTTAAATGGACAATTACTTCAGATACAAAGACTATTGGTGGTTTTAATTGCTTTAAGGCAAAAGCTACTGAAAAACTTATGAGCAGAAAAGGGTATACTTATGAGAAAGATATCGTGGTTTGGTTTGCTTCGGAGCTAGCTGTCCCCTTTGGACCTCAAAACTATAGCGGTCTCCCAGGTCTCGTGGTAGAGGTTATTAGAGATGATTATTCCATTATTGCCACTAAGATTGATTTAAATCCAAATGAGGACGTTAAAATAAAAAGACCAAAAGAAAGCAGAATTATATCTCAAAAGGAAGCCAATGCTTTTATTAAAGCACGAGCAGAGGAAAATTAATAAATTCCTATTTTTATTATTATCTATAAGTGTGACCAGAATTTTATTTATCTCTTTCCTTATTATATCAAATTGGTTTCTATCCGCAAATGCTCAAAACCTCAGTATTACAGGTAGAATAACCGATACCCTTCAAAACCCTTTACCCTATGCCAACATCCTAGCCATCCCAAAATCTGATGATGAAGAGGTTAAATTTGCAATAACCGGCGAGGATGGTAGCTACAAGTTAGTCCTTGTAATAAACCAAACCTATGAACTAACGGTAAGCTATTTGGGCTATAAACCACAAAAACTCACCATAAGCACTACAGATAAGGATCTCATAAAAAACTTTATATTACAGGAAAACCCAGACCAGTTAGATGAGGTACATATAGAATATACGCCGCCCATAGTGGTTAAAAAAGACACCTTAATTTATGATGTAAGCCGCTTTGCCACGGGCGAGGAGCGCAAGCTGCGCGAGACCCTTAAGAAACTCCCTGGCGTAGAGGTGGATCGTGAAGGCAACGTCAACGTTAACGGCAAAAAAGTGACTAAAGTCTTGGTAGAGAACAAGCCCTTTTTTACGGGTAATAGCAAACTAGCGGTTAACAACATCCCTGCCGATGCTGTGGACAAGGTAGAGGTTCTGGACAATTACAACGAAGTCGCCATGCTCAAAGGTCTACAGGACTCCGAGGACATGGCCATGAACATTCTCTTAAAAGAGGACAAAAAAAAGTTTGTCTTTGGCGATATTGAGGCAGGAGGTGGTATCGAAGACCGATACCTCTTGCATCCCAACCTTTTCTACTACAGCCCAAAGACCACCCTTAATTTTATCGGTGACCTCAACAACCAAGGCGTAAAAAGTTTCAGCTTTAATGATTACCTAGAGTTTGAAGGTGGTTTTGGTAAGCTCTTGGATGATTCAGGAAGTTATTTTAGTCTCTTTAATAGCGACTTTGCCCAATACCTCAACAATCAAGATTTTGTGGACAACATCAACCAATTTGGTGCGCTCAATATTAGACAGTCCGTGTCCAAAAGCACCGATATCAGCGGTTACCTCATTAGCTCCAACTCTAAAACGGAAACGTCGAGCAGTGGTTTAAATGTTTATCAGAACATTGCACAGCCCTTTACCGAGAAACGCACCATAGCTAATCAACTCAATAATTTCTTTACCATAGGTAAATTCACTCTGGATTATGAGCCAAGCTTTAGTGAGGATTTGGCCCTTAACACCTTTATAAAGGCTACCAACAATGACGGCAACGGTTTTATAAATACCATTAATCCTTCTCAAGACAATACCATAAGAACCTTAACAGACGTTGTAGGTTTCAACCTAAAGCAAAACCTTAATTACAACCGTAAGCTCTCCAAGGCACATACCATTACTTTAGAGAGCACCTATAACTTTCAGAACGATAAGCCCATAACGGAGTGGCTCACCGACCAGCAAATCCTCCAAGGCTTGATTCCATTGGAAGATGATACCGTTTTTAACATTTTACAGACCAAGCGCTCCGAGACACATAGCTTCAATGCCATATTAAAGGACTATTGGGTCATCAATAATTTTAACCACATTTACACAAGCGTTGGTATCAATACCTCATTCAATGATTTTTTTACTGAGGATTTGCAACGCTTAAGTGATGGCACTATCAACAATTTTAATTCGGCTGGTTTTGGTAACGATTTTAATTACGATTTTACAGATGTTTTTCTAGGTTTGGAGTATAAGTTTCAGATTGGTATTGCCACGTTTAAGCCTGCCCTTTTTTATCATAGTTATTTTTGGCGCACCCGACAATTTGAAACATCAGAACGTTTCAATAAACAATTACTCCTTCCACAGTTTACCTCCAAGGTGGAATTTAACAATAGTGAAAAGCTCAATTTTAGATATCGCTTAAACGCACGTTTTCCGGGCATCAACCAATTGGCCAATAACTTTATGCTCTCCAATTTTAACTCGGTGTACCGTGGTAACAATTTGTTGGAGAACCAACTTTATCATACTGCTTCTTTGAGTTATTACAAATTCAGTTTGTTCAGGAGTCTTAATTTTAATATCAGCAGCAGTTTCAACAAGCGTTTGGAGACGGTAAAAAACGTGACAGAACTCAATGGTATAGAATCCTTTAACACGCCAATCATGTTCGATCAACCCGAGCACAATTGGAACGTTAGTGGACGCATTTCAAAAAAAATAAGAAAGATCCGTTACAGCCTCAGCAGCCGCTTTAGCTACAACGATTTTTTTCAAATATTGAATAATAGCACCAACCTCAATGTTTCAAAATCGGTGTCAGCCACGGCTGGTATTGAGACCTTTTTCAAAAATTTGCCCAATTTAGAAATTAAATACACTAAAGATTTTAGCAACTACAGAGCCAATGGCATTGAAAATATATTCGAGAATGATCGCTTTGAGGTCCTATTACAGTATGACTTCCTTAAGGACTTTATCTTAAAAGCAGACTACACTTTTGACAATTACAACAACCAGAGCCAAGATATTATAAATACTTTTGATGTGCTCAATGCCTCCTTATATTACCGCAAAGAGGATAGCCCTTGGGGCTTTGAGGTCAATGCCACAAATATTTTTGATGTGCGTTTTAGACAGAGCAACAGCTTTAACGCCTTTATCATAAGCGACAATAGAACCTTTGTGCTACCACGGATTGTGATGTTTAAGGTAAGTTATAATCTTTAAAAAATAACTCAAGTAAATGTTATATAGTTACTACATGAGTTTGATAAGATGCCGAATCAAGTTCGGCATGACAAACCTTTGGTCCTAGTATTGATTTTGTCAAAACCAAAACCCTAAATTAAAGAACCAGTAATCTTCACCGGTCTCAGGTGAAAAGGTATACTTGGCTTCTAGAGGCCCTAAAAAGGTTTCCAAGGAATACCCAATGGCGTACCCTGTAAAATCTGGAGACGACAACCAATTTCCTGTATCAAAGAGACGGTCCTCTACATTGGCGTAATTTGCCGCTGCAATGATGTGGTGGTTATTGAGCCACTCATAATCTAATGTGAAAACGGCTTTTACAAAACTATCGCCTGTAATATCTATAAAATCATAGCCATAAAAGGACATAAAGTTGTTAATGAAATTATTGGCATAGCCTCCTAAAGCAAAACCTAATGTTGTGGTAGAATTATCACCCCATTTAAATCCACCACTCGTTTCTGCCCTAAAGGCCAACTTGTTGTTAAAACTAAAGGCATAACCCAGGTCTGCCTTTGCAATGGAAAAGGGCTTAAAGGCATCGTTAAAACCAGAAGCTGCAACATACCAATGAAAATCGCCTCTGAAATAAGCTCCACTCTTTGGGAAGTAAGGATCGCTGTAGGTGTCAAAATCCAAACTACTAAAAAGGCTAAAATAATCGGTATTTTCAAAAACAAATTCGTCATCTTGGTTGGGGTCGAATAAGGTTTCTGATGTAATCTTCAATAATTTATGCTCGCCACCTAACCTTAGTGCAAAATCCTTTCTAAATAAGGTTTGTATATAAACCTGATTGGTAAAATCCTGAAGTTTAACATCTACCTTATTTAGATTGGCCAAAAGAGGCGAGGCTTCCTCCAAAATTAAACCAGAATTGATGTTCTTACTAAATTGGTTGTAGCGTGAATTAACGCCTAAGCTTATATAAAAGCCTTTATCTATAAAATAATCAAAATTATATCTGGAGTTGTCTCCCAAAACCAAATCCAAAGAAGCAATATCATTGTTAAACAAAAGTCGTTTTTTGGTGATATTGGCCAAAATGGCACTCTTGTACAGGTCGTCGTAGTGAGCCGCTAATTTTAGGAAGGTCGTTGTCTTTGATTCTCTAATGTTACCTCTCAAATAGTATTCACCCTCTGTCTCTGTGGTGTCAAGTCGGTACCTAAACGTGTCAAAGTTATTTGTGGCTACTAAATTATTTATCCCCTTTTTAAATCTATTATAACTTATTTTTTCTCCTCCTCTTAGCCTAAGTTTACCTAAAATATAAGACCGTGTATACCTCTCATTCCCAGTAAAGCCAATGGCTCTGACGGTTATGCTATCCCTTGGATGTATAGAAGGCCTATCCTTTTGTAAGCGCTGCTTTTCTTGAAGTTGGCTAAGGGCATTTATTTTTGCGCGAGCTGCCTTTTCACCATTGTCAATAATATTCTGTCCCTCACTAAACGAAACAACAGAATATCCCATAATATCAGGTTTGATATAAATATCTGTTAATGGCGCCTTGGCTTTCATGGCATTTATGGTCCTGAAATTATTGATCTGAGCCAAAATATCAATGGCAGATTGCAGAGACTCACGGTCCCTAAGCTCATCTTGCACATCCACGCCTATAATCACATCCATACCCTTAGCACGAAGTTCTTCTACCGGAAAATTGTTGGTAACACCACCATCGATTAGAATCTTATCTCCCATAACAACAGGTTGAAATAAGGATGGTAAAGCACCACTTGCCGTTACAGCCTCTGCCAGATTACCTTGGTCCAAGACTAAGGATTCGCCTGTTTCGATATTAGTGGCAATACAAAAGAAAGGAATGGGCAACTCCTCAAAGTCTTTGATGTGACTCACCGGAAGCATCAGTTCATAGAGTAAATTATAAACATTCTGTCCTCTTGAAAGTGCCGAAGGCAAGGTGATTTTGAACTTTTCAAAGGGTAAGGACACAGCGTACTTAGCTGAATTCTTCCGCTCAAAAAAAGATTGTGAGGAACGTTCAAATTTATCGTTGATGAGCAAGTCGAAATCCTGACTATTGAATAAGTCTTCGAGTTGTTGGCCAGAGTAACCAGAAGCATACAAAGACCCTATTATTGCACCCATGCTTGTCCCTGCTACATAATCAATTTCAATACCTAAACTATCTATAACCTTTAAAGCTCCGATATGGGCGAAACCCTTTGCACCTCCTCCGCTTAATACAAGGCCTATTTTTGGATCTTCAGTCTTTTGGGAAAAGATAGGGTTAAATACCATAACCATAACGAAAACGCAAAACGCGCGCCTAACATTAAAAAATGAATTTAGATATGGTTGAAAGGTTTTCAAATTACTCCTTGTGATAATAGTTATAGATTTTGTTGGCTCTAGACGCTCCTACAATGGGTTCTAGCTCATCTAATTTGGCATTAGCTATTCGTTTTACGGATTTGAAATGTTTCATTAAATCTATAATCGTCTGCTCACCAACACCATTAATATTTTCCAATTCTGTTTTAAGGGCGCCCTTACTACGCTTGTTTCGGTGGTGCTCTATGCCAAATCGGTGTGCTTCATTTCGCAACTGTTGTATGATTTTGAGCGTTTCGCTTTTTTTATCTAAATATAAGGGAATAGGATCATCTGGATAGAATAATTCCTCTAAACGTTTTGCAATTCCTATAATGGCTATTTTGCCTCGCAATCCTAGATGCTCTAAACTTTTTAAAGCTGAGGATAATTGGCCTTTTCCTCCATCTATTATAATGAGCTGTGGTAAGGGTTGGTCTTCTTCCAGTAAACGTTTGTAGCGCCTAAAAACCACTTCTTCCATGGAGGCAAAATCATCTGGTCCTTCAACCGTTTTTATATTAAAATGTCTGTAATCTTTTTTACTTGGTTTTCCGTTCTTAAAGACAACACAGGCGGCTACCGGATTAGTGCCTTGAATATTGGAGTTGTCAAAACATTCAATGTGCCTAGGCTCTTCATTAAGTCGCAAATCGGCCTTCATTTGGGCCATAATACGGTTGGCATGTCTATCTGGATCAACAATTTTAATCTGTTTCAATTTATCCATTCGGAAATATTTGGCATTGCGCTCAGATAGATCAACGAGACTCTTTTTATCCCCAAGTTTTGGTACCGTTACCTTGATATCTTCTCCTAAGTCCACCTTAAAGGGCACGTAGATTTCCCTAGATTTAGAGTTAAAACGCTGACGTATTTCCGTAATGGCTATTTCCAGTAATTCCTTATCTGACTCTTGAAGCTTCTTTTTTAGCTCCAAGGTATGCGAACGAATAATTGACCCATAACTTAGTTGTAAAAAATTAATGTAAGCGTAGGTCTCATCGCTTACAATTGAGAACACATCTACATTGCTAATTTTTGGGTTTACTATGGTTGATTTGGCTTGGTAATTTTCTAGAATCTCCAGTTTCTCCTTAATTTTTTGAGCATCTTCAAATTGCATATTGGAAGCAAACGTTTTCATCTGCTTTCTAAACTGCAACAAAGAGTCCTTAAAATTTCCTTTTAAAATTTCTCGTATAGCCTCGATATTAGCGTGATATTCTTCTTCTGATTCTAAACCTTCGCAAGCACCTTTACAATTGCCTAAGTGGTATTCTAAGCAGACCTTGTATTTACCAGCATCGATTTTCGCTTGTGACAAATCGTAATTACAGGTCCTCAACTGGTAAAGGCCTTTAATTAAGCCTAGGAGCGTTTTTACGGTTTTCATGCTTGTGTAAGGCCCAAAATACTCCGAGCCATCTTTGATTACTCTGCGCGTTGGAAAAATACGTGGAAAGCGTTCATTTTTGAGACAAATCCAAGGATAGGACTTATCGTCCTTAAGCATAACATTGTACTTAGGCTGGTATTTTTTTATTAGATTATTTTCTAAGAGTAAGGCATCGTTCTCAGTTTCGACAACAATGTGCTTAATAGTGGCTATATTTTTTACCAGAACGCGGGTTTTTCCATACTCATGCTGTTTAGTGAAGTAACTACTAACCCTTTTTTTTAAATCCTTGGCCTTACCCACATAAATAAGCCTTTCATCAGCATCAAAATACTGGTAGACTCCAGGCTGATGAGGCAAGGTTTTTATTTGGATATCCAAGGCTGTTTCTGGCATAATATCAAAGGTAAATAATCATTGAACAAAAGTGAATTTTGAGTGCACTTTATTACTATCTTGCGCCGCTTTTAAAAAAATTGAAATTGATATGAAAAGACTTTTAGGACGCACAGATATAATAGATTTTCCACACCTTGGATTATACCATATCAGTGCAAAAATAGATACAGGAGCCTACACCTCTGCGATACATTACAATGACATAAAGGAAATTGATGGTAAGTTGTATTGCCTTTTTGAAAGTACCGAATCTGCTGACTGTCTGAACAAGACAATCGTTTTTGATGAATACTCCTATACCGACGTAAAGAGCAGTAACGGTTACGTAGAAAACCGTTACAAAATTAAAACAGACGTTGTATTCTTTGGAGAAACCTATAATATTGACTTAACTTTAAGCACTCGGGACGATATGCGTTTTCCTGTTTTAATAGGGCGCCAATTTCTAAAGCAAAAGTTTTTAGTCGATGTTGATTTAGACAAACAATCTTATAAGCAAAGTATTAATGAACATAGTTATATTATCTCGAAATCCTCAGCTATACTCTACAAAACGTCTTTTAGAGGAAGGTGAGGCACGAGGTCACGATATTGAAATTATCGATCCCTTAAAGTGCGATATCATTATAGAAAAGGAAAAACCAACCATTTACTATAAAGACCGCTACCTTGATTATGTTGATGCTATTATCCCCAGAATAGGCGCTTCGGTTACCTTTTTTGGTTGTGCTGTGGTAAGACAATTTGAAATGATGAATGTCTTCACAACAGTATCATCAGATGCTATTATTCGAAGTAGAGACAAATTGCGAAGTTTTCAGCGCTTGTCCAAGGCAGGCATAGGCATGCCCATAACAGTATTTACTAATTATTCTCGTGACGTTGAAGAAGTGCTAAACCATGTAGGAGGACCTCCGGTGATTATAAAGCTTCTTGAAGGTACCCAAGGTCTAGGCGTTGTACTGGCTGAAACAAAAAACGCAGCAAAATCCGTTTTGGAAGCGTTTAACGGATTACAGGCCAGAGCCTTGGTACAAGAATATATCGAAGAGGCTAAAGGTGCAGATATAAGAGCCCTGATTGTAGATGGTCAGGTTGTTGGTGCCATGAAACGCCAAGCTATAGAAGGGGAATTTAGATCTAACTTACACAGAGGTGGTAGTGCTAACTATATTAGACTTTCTGAAGATGAGCTCAAGCTTGCCATTAAAGCCTCAAGGGCACTTAAGTTACCTGTTTGTGGCGTTGATATGTTACAATCTAGCAGAGGTCCTTTAATAATGGAGGTTAATTCCACACCTGGTTTAGAAGGCATAGAAGGGGCTACACAAAAGAACATTGCTAGAGCCATAATCACTTTTATTGAACGAAACAGGCGATAAATGAGCGACAAGGACGTACTACATATTTTAGGTAAAAGTGTTGGCTTGGGACAAAGTGCCAAGGTAAGTTTTAACGTAGCCAAACTTCATACCCAAAATAGTATAGATGTCCCTGTTATTATAGAACGATCGAAAAAAGCAGGACCAACCGTTTTAATCACAGCTGGCATTCATGGTGATGAGGTCAATGGTGTAGAAATTGTACGCCAAATAATTTCAAAAGGGATTAATAAACCTAAAAAAGGAACCATCATCTGTATTCCTGTTATTAATGTTTTTGGATTTATACATATGGATAGGGAGTTTCCAGATGGTAGGGACCTCAACCGTTTTTTTCCTGGGAGTAAAACAGGATCTCTGGCAAGTAGGGTTGCCCATAAATTAATGACTGAAATCGTTCCGCATGCCGATTTGATATTAGATTTCCATACTGGTGGTGCCGATCGTTTTAATGCAGCACAAATTAGGATTGTTAAGAACGAAGTGGTCTTAGATGAACTGGCAGAAACCTTTGGTGCCCCTTTTATTTATTATTCCAAGAACTTAAACAAGTCTTTCAGAAACACTTGCTTTAAAATGGGTATACCTATTCTCCTATTTGAGGGCGGCAAATCCTTTCAAATCAATAAAACCATAACCAATACGGGAGTAAATGGTATAAAGCGAATTCTCAATCATTTGGATATGCTAACCAGTAAATTTAAGGTCTCTAAACCTAAAAAAGACTGTATTAGAATCTTAGATAGTAAATGGATTAGGGCCAGCCATTCCGGTATGTTTAAATCTAGAGTAAACGTAAATACCTTTGTTAAAAAAGGAGCTGTTATTGGCCATATTACCGATCCATACGGTAGCTTCAATCAATTTGTAAAGGCACCTAATGACGGTTATATTTTTAACGTTAACGAGTCGCCAATTATTTATCAAGGAGATGCTATTTTTCATATCTCTACTAAAGTGGAATCGTGAATAAAGCAGAGCTGAGATCCATACACAAAACAAGGCGCAAAACCCTTACAACAGAACAAATTGAGGACTATAGCCTGGCTATTGCCAATACACTCCTTGAATTGAAAATCTGGGACTATGAGTTCTATCACTTGTTCTTGCCCATTCAAGAACAACGCGAGGTCAATACGGAATACGTTTTAAATATACTGGCAGGAAAAGACAAAAATGTTGTCATTTCAAAGAGCAATTTTAAGGATTTAAGCATGACCCATTTTCTTCTTACCGATGGTACTCAAATCAAAAAAAATCGTTTCAATATCCCAGAGCCAGTTGCTGGTATAGACATCAAAGCAACACAATTAGATGTAGTTTTTGTGCCACTTTTGGCCTTTGATACCCAAGGAAATAGAGTGGGCTACGGAAAAGGGTTCTACGATAGATTTTTAGCAGATTGCAGACCAGAAACCTTAAAAATTGGCTTATCATTCTTTGAAGCTGAAACCGAAGATATTGAAGCTTCAGAAAATGATATCAGATTAGACTATTGTGTGACACCAAATGCAACCTACCGTTTCTAAGCCAACCTTAAAAGGCTCTTTTATTAAAAAAGATTAAAATCCCAATACCTGTGCTAATGGCCATATCGGCCACATTAAAAACAGGGTCAAAAAAGGAAACGTACTTACCACCAACTAACGGTACATTTTCTGGTAAAACACCACTCCAAATGGGAAAGTGCAACATATCCACAACTTTACCATAAAACAATGGTGCATAGCCACCTTCCTCAGGCAAAAATCTTGCGACTTCATTTATACTATCACTAAATAATGTCCCATAAAAAACAGAGTCTAAAATATTACCCAACGCTCCGGCAAATATCATGGAAATGGCGATTATCAATAGGTTTGACTTTTTCCGAGCAATGACGTTGTAAAGCCAAAACCCTATACCAGTGACTGCAATAATTCTAAAAACCGTAAGGGTTAATTTAGCTTTGTTCTCGGGAATAAAAGGGAATACATCACTTAATGTTGTGCCCCATGCCATACCATCATTTTCAACAAAGGCAATTTTAAACCAAGAGAATACTTCTATATCCTCATTAAGATAAAAGTGGGTCTTTATAATTATTTTAACCACTTGATCTATAACAAGGATTAGAGCAATTAGCAATATGGCTTTTTTAGAGGTCATGGCTGTCTCTCATCTTCGTTAATAACGGTGATATCACCTCTTATGGACTGCAACAACCATTTCCCTTCTTTACGTTTAAAATTGTCCGCTTTTATTTCACCATATCTACTCGTGGCCGAAACTTCTCCACTAGAAGTTTCGACCTTAATGCCACCGTTTACTGTATTGACAGTTGCCATAAAAATCTCGCCACGTATTTCACAAAAGCCCTCTAAAAGTTGTACTGTGAGTTGCCTGTAAGATCCCTTGAGTTTAACCGAAGCAATATCACTTACTATGTCTAGATTCATGTCTTTGGGTATCGTTAAACGTAATGAAGCTGCCACAACTTTATGCGCGTTGCGCTTGTCATCTGGTATGGAAACAACAGGATTTTCCTCTAATTGAAAGGTAAGCACTGGCCCTTCAATTGAGTTGGTAATCTGAAATAAGTCTTGGTATTCCCCATCTATTTGAGACCTTAGCAGAATCTCGGGCAAATTGTGAGTCTCTACCTCAATCTTAAATATTTGGTTACCATTTATCGCAATGGTTTGGATAGACTCAGACATAATCCGCTCAAAGCGATTATTCTGAGAGTGAACCATGCTCAGAAAAAAGAAAATAAAAAAAGCCCCAGCATATACATACCAAGGCTTATTAATGTTAAAAGTAAACAAACTATAATCTCAATTTGCAGCTAACCACCTTTATTTAAGGTAATTATTTCTGCATGTTTTTAGCTTCAATGCTCAACGTTGCATGTGGCACTAACTTTAAACGTTCTTTCTTAATTAATTTCCCTGTGACACGACAAACACCATAAGTCTTGTTCTCTATTCTTATCATGGCATTTTTAAGGTCGCGGATGAATTTTTCCTGACGAATGGCCAATGCAGAATTAGCTTCCTTGCTCATAGTAGCGCTGCCCTCCTCAAAAGCTTTAAACGTTGGTGAAGTATCATCGGTACCGTTATTGTGGTCGTTCATATATGCACTTTTTATCAATTCCAAATCGTGCTCAGCCTTATTAATCTTCTCTTGGATAAGGGCTCTAAACTCTTCTAAATCTTTATCGGAGTATCTATTCTTTGTTTCTTTTGTCATGGTTTTAGTGTTTTTGAATAAACAATCTGGTATTGATCTCATCAAAGGCAATTTCTATACCATTGTTTACGGTGTCCATAATTTGTAATTCTTCGGTTAAGGTTTCGGACTTAATGTAAGCCTCATTGGAAGCGATTGCTGCTGCAATTTGAGCATCGTTTTGCAACTGCACGTCAATTTTATCGGTAACCTCAAAGCCAGAGTCTTTACGCAAATTTTGAATTCTGTTTACGAGCTCACGAGCAATTCCTTCTTCACGCAATTCATCTGTTAAGGTAACGTCTAGTGCAACCGTCAAAGCACCCTCATTTGCAACAAGCCATCCCTCTATATCTTGAGATGTTATTTCTACATCTTCCAATCCTAAAATAATCTTTTTTCCATTAATTTCCATCTCCAAACTGCCGTTTTGCTCAATTTTTTTGATATCTGGCATCTCAAGAGCTGATATTTCCTTGGCAATGAACCTCATATCCTTGCCATATCTAGGACCAAGCACCTTAAAATTAGGTTTAATCTGTTTTACCAAAATATCCGAAGCATCTTCCAGCAATTCTATTTCCTTGATATTAACTTCGTGTTTAATCAAATCTGCAACAGCTTCTATCTCGGCTTTTTGTTCCTGACTATCAATAGGAATCATAATTTTCTGTAAGGGCTGGCGCACCTTTATTTTCTCCTTAGCGCGCAGCGAAAGAACCAATGACGCTATAGTCTGTGCCCTTTCCATTTTTCTTTCCAACTGCTTATCGATGTTATCATCTTGAGCAACAGGAAATTCAGCCAAGTGAACACTTTCAAAGTCTTCTTTTTGGGTTACAGAATTTAAATCCAAGTACAACCTATCCATATAAAAAGGCGCAATAGGTGCTCCTAATTTTGCCAAGGTTAGCATACAGGTATACAGCGTTTGGTAAGCAGAGATTTTATCTTTTTGATAATCCCCTTTCCAAAAACGTCTCCTGCTTAAGCGCACGTACCAATTACTGAGATAGTCTTGGGTAAAATTAGAAATAGCCCTGGCAGCTTTAGTTGGCTCATAATCGGCATAAAATTCATCAACATTTTTAATTAGGGTGTTCAATTCCGAAAGAATCCAACGATCTATTTCTGGTCTTTGAGCCATAGGTATATCGGCCTCTTCATAGGTAAACCCATCTATGTTGGCATATAAGCTGAAGAAAGAATACGTGTTGTATGATGTTCCAAAGAACTTTCTTCTCACTTCTTCAATCCCATCGACATCAAATTTTAAATTATCCCAAGGGTTGGCATTCATTATCATATACCAACGCGTGGCATCTGCTCCATAGGTTGCCAAAGTCTCAAAAGGATCTACGGCATTACCTAAACGCTTAGACATTTTTTGACCGTTTTTATCTAAAACGAGACCATTTGACACTACGTTTTTATAGGCAACAGAATCAAAAACCATCGTTGCAATGGCATGCAATGTGTAGAACCAACCTCTCGTTTGATCAACGCCTTCCGCAATGAAATCTGCCGGAAACGCCTTTTTTTCATCTATTAGTTCTTTATTTTCAAAAGGATAATGCCATTGTGCATAAGGCATTGATCCAGAATCGAACCAAACATCTATTAAATCGGCCTCACGCTTCATAGGCTTCCCAGATGGCGAAACCAATACGATTTTGTCTACTACATTTTTGTGAAGATCTATTTTGTTATAGTTGTCTTCGGATAGATTTCCAATTTCAAAATCACTAAAAATATCCGAGTCCATAAAACCAGCTTCAACGGCCTTGGTCATTTCTTTCTTTAACTCCTCAACAGAACCAATGCAAAGTTCTTCCTTGCCATCTTCTGTGCGCCAAATTGGTAATGGGATTCCCCAAAAACGCGATCGTGATAAGTTCCAATCATTTGCATTTGCCAACCAATTTCCAAATCGGCCCTCTCCTGTAGATTTTGGTTTCCAATTAATGCTCTGGTTAAGCTGATGCATCCTTTCCTTGACCTCAGTAACCTTTATAAACCAAGAATCTAAAGGATAATATAAGATGGGTTTGTCGGTTCGCCAGCAATTAGGGTAGCTGTGCTTGTACTTTTCTACTTTAAAGGCTTTATTTTCAATTTTAAGCTTTATAGCTAACTCAACATCGACGGATTTTTCCGGAGCTTCACCATCCTCATAATATTCATTCTTCACATATTTCCCGCCAAACTCTCCCATTTCTGGTCTAAATCTACCCTGCAGATCTACTAGTGGCACTAAGTTATCGTTCGCGTCTTTTACGAGCATAGGTGGCACTTCTGGGACAGCCTGTTTAGCCACTAAGGCATCATCTGCACCAAAAGTTGGTGCCGTATGTACGATCCCTGTACCATCTTCGGTAGTCACAAAATCTCCAGAGATAACCCTAAAGGCATTTTCTGCATGTTCATACGGAAGCGCATATTTTAAAAGCTGCTCGTATTTAATTCCCACAAGTTCTGCGCCTTTAAAGGCCTTAATGATTTTGTATGGAATCTTTTTGTCCCCTTCTTTAAATTCCGAAAGTTTTTCGGGAGCGTCTACCTTAACGAATTTACCTTCAAAAAGCGCATTTACTAAATTTTTGGCTAAAACAACCTTTATCGGTTCAAAGGTGTATTGATTGTACGTCTGTACTAAAACATAATCAATCTTAGGCCCAACTGTTAAAGCCGTATTACTTGGTAAGGTCCAAGGTGTGGTTGTCCATGCCAGGAAATGGATATCACCTTCATTTTGAAGAAACGCTGGCAAGGTGTTTTCTATAGCCTTAAACTGCGCTACCACAGTTGTGTCCGTGACATCTTGATAGGTGCCTGGTTGATTTAACTCGTGAGAACTTAGACCAGTACCAGCTTTTGGCGAATATGGTTGAATGGTATATCCCTTGTACAGAAGATTTTTATCATAAATCTGCTTGAGGAGCCACCAAACGCTTTCCATGTATTTGGGCTTGTAGGTTATGTAAGGGTTGTCCATATCCACCCAATAGCCCATTTTTTGGGTGAGGTCGTTCCAAACATCGGTATAACGCATTACCGCCTTTTTACAGGCTTCATTGTACTCTTCTACAGAAATTTTAGTGCCTATATCTTCTTTGGTAATTCCAAGTTCCTTCTCCACACCAAGCTCAATGGGTAAACCATGTGTATCCCAACCAGCCTTGCGCTTAACTTGGTAACCCTTCATGGTTTTGTATCTTGGAAAGATATCTTTAATAGCACGTGCTAAAACATGATGCACGCCAGGCAAACCATTTGCAGAAGGTGGCCCTTCAAAAAAAACAAAAGGCTCTTTTCCTTGGCGCGTACTTATACTTTTGGAAAATATGTTGTGCTGCTGCCAATAGCCTAGAATGTCCTCAGCTATATTTGGCAAGTTAAGTCCTTTATATTCAGTGAACTTTGTGCTCATATCATCAAAATTCTTGTCAATCCGCGAAATTAACAATTTAAGTTTAAAGGATAGGTTTAAAACAGAAAAAAAGCAAACGCGCTGCGTTTGCTTTGGTTGTTAGGGTTACTAATTAATCTTGAATTGTAAAAAATTAATCTCCACACAAACATAACGAGTAACAACCATTAAAAAATTAACATATGTTAATCCCTAAGGCAATGCCTTGCGAATTCTACTTAACTGTACTGGAGACACATTTAAAAAAGATGCTATTTGATACTGAGGTATAAGGCTGTCTATATCAGGGATTTTAGACTTTAGGTTTAAATACCGCTCGGTAGCATTTAATGTAATATCTTCAATTAACTTCTGCTCGTAAAGAATAAAGATGTATTCCAAAATACGGTTATAGAGATTACTTACTTCTATATTCTGTTGTGTTACTGCCTTAAATTCCTCAAAATCTATTTCATAAAGCACTGTATCTGTTAAGGCCTCATAACAAAATTTCGAAGGTTCTTTTTTTACTATTGAAGAAAATGCGCCGACAAAGCTTACTGGTGAAAAAATATTCTTTGTTATTTCCTTTCCTGATTCTAAGGTACTGAAAGCCCGCATTAAGCCCGAAGCTAAGAAGGCAACTTTCTGATTTTGGCTTCCCTGTTTTACTAGGGTTTCCCCTGCCTTTAATTTGTGCCTCCTAGACAACCGACGCAATACCGAATAGGTGTGCTCAGAAACATGGAATTTTGATTTTAAAAAATCGTAGTTAGGGTCTTCCATGATTAAAATGTATCTCTATTAAAAAAGGTTTTTTCTTGAGTTGATTTATCATTTGTAGATAAATTTTGTCGAATTTCCGAGGTAATCAAAATTACACTATGAACTCTACCAAATCTTCAATTTTCGACAATAATTGAACTTTTATGCCAAAAGAATGCGTGCCAAACTTATTATGTTTTGACACAAAGATTACTGAAAAACCTAATTTTTCAGCTTCCATTATACGTTGCTCTATACGCTGAACAGGTCTAATTTCACCCGATAGTCCAACCTCTCCTGCGAAGCAATAATGACTTGGCAAGGCAATGTCTTCATTAGATGACAAAATGGCCGCCACTACACCAAGGTCTATAGCAGGATCATCAACGGTTATACCTCCTGTAATATTTAAAAAAACATCTTTAGCACCTAGCCTAAAACCGGCACGTTTTTCCAACACAGCCAATAACATATTAAGGCGCTTCGCATTAAAGCCAGTGGCAGAGCGCTGTGGTGTACCGTAAACAGCAGTGCTCACCAGAGCCTGCACCTCTATCATTAGCGGCCTCATACCTTCTAAGGTTGCTGCTATGGCATTGCCTGAAAGGTCTACATCTTTTTGAGAGATTAAAATCTCTGAAGGGTTTGTGACTTGGCGCAGTCCAGAACCTTGCATTTCGTATATACCCAATTCGTTGGTTGAACCAAACCTATTTTTATGGGCTCTTAAAATTCTAAAGACGTGGTTGCGGTCGCCTTCAAACTGTAAAACCGTGTCAACCATATGCTCAAGAATCTTAGGCCCTGCAATATTACCATCTTTAGTAATATGGCCAATAAGCATTACAGGTGTGGCTGTCTCCTTAGCAAATTTTATAAGTTCGGTGGTACATTCCTTTATTTGTGATATACTTCCTGCAGAAGATTCAATATAATCGCTATGTAGTGTTTGTATGGAATCGATTACCATAATTTCTGGTTGTAGTGCTTCAACCTGCTTAAAAATATTTTGGGTTTTGGTTTCGGTAAGAATATAACAATTGCTGCTTTTTGGGTTGATTCGTTCTGCACGCATCTTAATTTGTTGTTGACTTTCTTCTCCAGAAACGTAAAGTGTTTTATAATTGAGATACAATGCTATTTGAAGCAATAATGTACTCTTACCTATACCTGGTTCTCCCCCTAAAAGTGTTACGGATCCTCTTACGAGACCACCTCCTAAAACACGATTAAATTCATCATCCTTTAAATTTAACCTAGCTTCTTGAGAGGTATCAATTTCATTTATTAACAGCGGTTTGGATGCTCTTTTGGTCTTTGCAGAAGACAACCTCCAGTCAGTTTTATCAACTTTCTGTATAACTTCTTCAACAATGGTGTTCCATTGTTTGCAGGAATTGCACTGTCCCTGCCATTTGGCATAAGATGTTCCGCAGTTTTGACAGTAGAAGGTGGTTTTGACCTTGGCCATATTTAGTGCTTAGCGTATTGAAATAGGCCAACTAAGATACAGCAATTTTAGTTGATGTCTTTAAACCAATGAAAGAATGTTAGTGCCTTAACTATTCCTAGTTTAAACGATAGGTTTGTACCCAGAAGCGATTTTACCTTTTTATACTGAGCTTCAAAAAAATAGTCTGTTGATGGTACTTTGCCTCTAGTTGTCTTCATTTTCTTCGTCTAAGTCTTGGTCTAAATCCGTTACGGACAATTCTTCTATTTTAGACAGGATGAATTCTCTGTCAATATGAGCAACTTCATTGAGTAACGCAGCAGATTCGTATAATTTTCTGGCTTTTTTTGTTTTTCCGGTCAACTCGGCATGCTGCGCCAAATAATAGGTCCCCAATAACGACGTTGGGTTAAGTTTTTTAGCCAGTTTGCCAATTTTCTGTAGGGACTCCAAATCATTTCTTTGGTTGGCCACTTTTACTACCTTTTCAATCTCTTCCTCGGTTATTGGCTTTGTAATGCCGAAGAGTTCTTCAATTCTTTTGTAGCGGTCTACTAAATAGTTATCGAGTGTCCCTTCGTAGGTCAACACTTTTTCTTCAAGTTCTTTTTCCCTTAAGGGTTTATAAAGTTCAAAAATCTTATCGAATGATCTCGCTACGGCACTGCTAACCAAGGTATAGTGGTTATCATTTTCAAAATCATCGAAGTAATAGGTTAAAAATTGGTTCTTAACCTGTGATATTTGATCATTAGCATTTAAAACGGCCTCTCTGATATATGGCAAGTCCTTTTCGGATGTAGCCATGTAATAAAAGATATCATCCCTAAAAAATTCCAGTCGCTTACCGATATAATCTCTTACCGTGCCAGACAAATCAGGACTGATACAGACGTAAGCCTGAAAGAGAGGGTCTTCTTTGAAGAGATAAGAGTTTATAAAATTGCCCATAAGGTCGTGCCCTACTGCAACCCGAAATTTACTGGTATTATACCTCGAATCTAGATATGGTATAAGTTCCTCGGCTACAAACTCATGAAATCGCAGACCCGATTCTCGCGGCAAGCCTGTGACCTCATCACAGTAACCGTCCCAGCGCCTTTCGTTACCTTGTACTACACCTACAATTATTGACCCAGGCATATCATCAAAATACGTTTGAAAATCTACCTGTCCAGCTACAGGTTCAAACAAATAATCACCATCAAAAACTATAATAAGGGGATACTTTATTTCAGATGACGGATCATAGTTTTTTGGCAATTTTATTTTTAGTTGTCGTGTGGAATTAAGCCTAGATGATTTTATTTCCTTATAGCTTATTTGAGCCATAAGCGGAAGACAAAAAAAGAGGAATACAACTACAATAATAGCCCTTTGCATAAATAAGTAGGTTTACATTTGGGAACTCAAACATACTAAAATATCGTTAAGTTGTAAATTATTTTCGATGAAATGCACTTAATTCTTTAGTGCCTCTTGAGTGTCGTACATTTTTTCTAAAATGACTTCCTTATCTATGAACTGGGAGGGCTCAAGTAGTAGCCCAGATTTATAGCGTTGCAATGCTCTTTTTAAATTGCCTTCTTTTTCATAATACATACCCATGTAATAGGCACTTAACATAGAACCAGGATATTCTTTTTTGACGAGTCTTGCCAATTGCTCTAGAGACTCTAAGTCATTTTTTTTATTGCAAGCCGCGGCAATGGCTCTTATATCGTTTTCAATTAACTTTTTTTCAAATCCGTAGAAATACTCAATATCATCGTACTTTTTTGTGAGGTATTCAAAAGGTGACCCCTCGAATGTTAGAATTTTTTCATTGTATTCTTTTCCATTGATAGGTTTATAGAGGGCAAATATAGCGTTTAGGGCTTTGGGTATGCCACGACCTACCAAGGAATAATGATTAGCGTCTTTAAAATTGTCAAACTTATAGCTAAGCTTTTCATTGGTTATAGTTTTTAATTTGGCATCACATTCAATGATAGCATTGCGCAATATCTTAATATCTGCATCTGCAGTCGCCATATAATAAAAGGTCTCCTGGTTTATTGAGGATAGCCTTTCAAATAATCTATTTTGCATTTCAGGAGCCAAATCTGGACTTAAGGCAATGTAAGCTCTAAAAAGAGGCTCATCCTTAAACAAATAATAATTGATAAAATTTGCACTTAAATCGTGGCCTACAATTATCCTAAAATTAGAACTGCTGTAGTTGTCTTCTATGTAAGGTAAGAGCTCTGCTGCAATGAATTCATAAAAATAAGCTCCGTCATGTGCTGGAAAAAACGTGTCCTCGTCATAAAAGAAATCGTCTTCTCTTGTGGTCCCCTGATTAATTCCAACAATAATACAATCTGGGATATCTTCCCAATATGCCTGATAGTCTATGTTTCCTGCAATAGGTTCAAACAAATAGTCACCGTCTAATACAACTACTAAGGGGTAGGATCGCTTTTCTTCAGGATTGTAATTTCTAGGTAATTGAATTTTGAGCTCGCAGGCTCGGTCTAATTTGTACGAATCAAGTGTTTTATATATCGCTTGTGCATTAAGTGCAATTGAAACAAAATACAAGCAAATCGCAATGCATGTAGACCTCATAACAAGTTAGATTAAAAAGTTAAAGCAAGGTAAAAAAATATTTCTATACCTTCTTTCTATTATAAATAGGTAGATAGACCAAGGAAAGACCTCCAAGAATAATTATGACTAAGGTTTGCGTAGACCACATAATCCAACCAAAAGCCCTACTTGGCTCCTCAGGAAGATTAAAAACCAAAAAGGCGATAACTACGGCCTCAGGAAAAGACCCAATACCTCCATTAGTAGCGGCAATACTAAAACTAGCCAATATAAAACCAATAAGTGCCGCAGCTATGGATATATCCTCTAATTCGGGCAAGGCAAAGGTGGTAACGTAAAACATAAGCACGTACATTCCCCAAATGAAAAAAGTATGGAAAATAAATGCCCATTTTTTTTCCATTTTAAATATGCTTAACAGGCCTTCTACAAGACCACTAAGGAATCCCTTAATTTTAAGCACAAACTTATTGGTGCTTCGTTTAAGAAGAACAATACCTATAATCCCAAGAATTATCATTGCGGCACCACCAATTATAAGGGTAAGCGGATTGAACTTTTCAATAAAAAAGTTATAGATAAACTCAAACTCCAAGGACAAAGCAATTAATATAACCATTAGTAGCATTATGGTATCTGCAATTCGCTCAGCTACAATTGTACCAATCCCCTTATCAAAGGGTACTTTTTCATAATTGGTTAATATTGAAGCTCTGGCAAGCTCGCCAGCCCTTGGTATTGTAAAATTGATGAGATAAGCTGAATATACAGCCATGAAACTATTTCCAAATTTAGGTTTATAGCCTAATGGTTCTACCATATAAAGCCACCTATAGGCTCTTGAAGTATGACTAAGTATACCTAAGAAAGCACCTAGGAAAATCCAACTATAATTCGCATTCTTAAAATATTGAATCAAAGTGGGTATGGATATCTGGGATAGCGAGTACCATACTAAGACTATACCTAAAACTAGAGGTAAAAAAATCTTAAGAATAGATTTAGTTTTGCGCAAGGGGCTATTTTAAAAGATTGGTAGCTTCATCTGGAAAAACCAATGACGGCTTAAAAACCTTGGCTTTTTCCATATCCATAAAAGCATAGGTTATAAGTATAAGCGTATCTCCTACTGACACCTTTCTGGCGGCAGCGCCATTTAAGGTAATCTCTCCACTATTTCTTGGTCCTGGTATACAATAGGTCTCCAAGCGCTCGCCATTATCGTTATTTACAATTTGGACTTTTTCGCCCTGAATGATATTGGCAGCATCCATAAGGTCTTCATCGATGGTAATACTACCAATGTAATTTAGGTCGGCACCCGTACACTTTACGCGATGAATTTTCGATTTTACAACTTGAATTTGCATGAGGCAAAGATAATTAATTTAATGCGATATTATCTATAAGTCTAACATCTCCAGCATATACAGCAATAAAAGCTCTATAACTTCTGTTCTTCGATTTTCGTTTAATTGGTTTTAAGGTTTCTGAATCTGTAATCAAAAAATATTCTAAATCTAGAAATTCTTGTTTTTCAAACTGGTTTTTAACCCATTCCGTAACATATTTAGCACTTTTTGTGCCAAACTTTTCTTTGGCAGTCTTTAACGCTTTATAAATAAATGGAGCTGCTTTTCTTTGTGGCCCTGACAACCTAATATTCCTAGAGCTCATGGCCAGTCCATCAGGTTCTCTATAGATGGGACAACCAATTATCTCTACCCCTAATTTGAAATGCTTTACTAAGTGCTTAATTATAAGTAGTTGTTGGTAATCTTTCTCTCCAAAAAAAGCTTTATCAGGCTCAATACTTTTAAACAGATGCTTCACTATGGTTCCCACGCCGTCAAAATGACCCTTTCTGTATGCGCCTTCCATAACATCTTCCAAGCCTCCAAAGTCAAAAGATTCAGACTTTAGGGTCGTTCCGTAAATTTCCTTTACTGAAGGGGCATAAATACAGATATTGGTTGAGCCGATGGTCTCGAGTAGCGAAATATCAGCCTCTAGCGTTCTTGGGTAAGTCTCTAAATCCTTTTTACTATTAAATTGGGTTGGATTTACAAAAATACTCACAACAACATGGTCTGTATTCTTCAAAGCAGTTTGAACGAGGGACAAATGCCCTTTGTGCAAGGCTCCCATTGTAGGAACAAAACCTATTCTTGAGCCTGCTGCCCTAACAGATTCAATATGTTTACCTAATTGACGACTGTGGTGAAAAATGTTCAACTACCTCTTGTATTAAATGCGTGCAAACATAATATTTTACTGGCAATCTGCATAAAAATTTGTACTTTTGCATGTTTTTACATTTTAATTTTAAACGCAGTTGATTTATGAAAGATAAACGAATATTGTATGTGTCTTCCGAGGTAGTTCCATATTTACCCGAAACAGAAATTTCTTCAATGTCATTCGAGGCACCAAGAATGGTAAATAAGCAAGGCGGCCAGATACGAATATTCATGCCACGTTTTGGCAATATCAACGAAAGAAGGCATCAGCTGCACGAAGTTATTCGTCTTTCAGGCATAAACCTAGTGATCAACGATTTGGATATGCCATTAATCATTAAAGTGGCTTCTATCCCAAAAGAACGCATTCAGGTATACTTCATCGATAACGAAGAATATTTTAAACGCAAAGCTACCCTAACAGACGAAGATGGCAATTTATTTCCTGACAATGATGAACGCGCTATATTTTTTGCCAAAGGAGTTATCGAGACTGTTAAAAAACTAAATTGGGCTCCAGACATAATTCATGTTAATGGTTGGCTTGCGTCATTACTACCACTCTACCTCAAAGAGTTTTATAAGACCGAACCACTTTTTACAGAGAGTAAAATTGTGACCTCTGTGTACAATCAAAGCTTTGATGGAGCGTTAGATAAAAAAATGATGGACAAGGTGACATTTGATGGATTGGATAAAGACACTATAAAACCTCTTGAGAACCCAACCTACAGTAATCTCATGAAAATTGCTATTGATAATTCAGACGCTATTATTAAAGGGTCACAGGAACTTCCTAAAGATCTTGATGAGTATATTGATGCTGCTTCTAAACCTGTGCTAGACTATCATTCCATTGAGGAGTTTGCAGACCCATATACGGAGTTCTATACCACTCAGGTATTAAATAATTAAGAATTAATGAAGATACATAAGACTGCCCTTAATTTTATTGCCCTTAGCCTAATTACACTTGGTTTTATAGGCTGCGACAAAGAATTTGTAACCATAGAATCTGATGTTATAACCGATGATAATGCCACGAATTTTGACCTGGATAGTCGGTTGTATGATGTCATAACCTACACCCAGCCGTTGGGTCCTGTACAAACCAACGGGCTCGAGGTTAATGGCCTTGGAGTATACAATGATATTTACGGTTCCACATCAGCCAATTTTCTTACGCAATTAACATTACAAGGAACGGATCCAGATTTTGGAGAAGAAGTCTCGGTAGATTCGGTAGTGCTGAGATTACCTTTTTTTGCTACTGTTACCAGTATTGATGCTGCAGGTAATGTATCCTATCGACTGGATTCAGTTTACAATACCAACCCAATACGGTTAAGAGTATTTGAGAGTAATTATTTTCTTAGGGATTTTGATCCAAATGGAAGTTTTGATGACGGACAGAACTACTACTCAAATAAATCGGCATCACTTGCAGAAACTATTCCTGAATCTGCACTAGAGGGTGAAGAGCTTGTATTTTTAAATGGAGAAGAAACATCCCATCTCGGCTTTAATAATGTCGAAATATCTGACCGCATCTTCAATTTAACCCAAAATGATATTAACGACCCTGATTCTGAATCCCAACTAGTAGAACGTACTACTCCAGGTATTAGAATAAAGCTAGACCCTGATTTTTGGACTGAAAAGATTATCAACCAAGAAGAAAGTGGCGTTTTGTCATCGCAGAGCAATTTCAACAATTATTTCAGGGGATTGTATATTAAGGCAGATTTGGTTCCCGGTGCCAGCCAGGGAAGTTACATGCTATTAAATACAGCGAGCGAAAATGCCAATATCACCATTTTCTATTCACGATTAACAAACACCACAAATGACGAACCAGACACTAGGGAGAGGGCAACTTATACGCTAGACTTTGGTCCTATACGGACTACCTTTTTAGAAAACAACTTTACCCTACCTATTAACGAAGGAAATGCTCAAAACGGAGATGATAGGCTTTACTTAAAAGGAGGTGAAGGGGCCATTGCGCGAATTAAGCTGTTTAATGGAGAAAATAGCGATGACCAAATAGGCTTCAATGAATTTGAGGCTTTTAAATACTTTTTTGTTGAAGAAAATGACGAAGGCGAATTGGTTAGCAAGCGCTTATTAAACGAAGCCAATCTTGTGTTTTATGTAGATCAAGATATGGTAAATGGAAATGAACCCGATAGGTTATACGTGTATGATATCGAAAATAAGTTACCGTTAACAGATTATGTCTTTGACGTTACCAATAATAGTCTACCTTCGTTATCGAAAACAACCCATTTGGGACCATTGCAACGTGTTGATGATGAGCCTAATGGACAAGGTATAAAGTATAAATTGAGAATAACAAACCATATCAATAACCTATTGTTAAGAGATTCAACGAATGTAGAATTGGGACTTGCTGTAGCATTAAATGTCAACTCAGAAAACCCACTTACAAGACAGAACCAACAAGAAGTTTTAGATAATGAAAATCCTCAATTAATGGTGCCTATAAGTTCCGTTATGTCCCCAAAAGGAACCATCTTGCATGGCAATGCCACAGAAGATGAAAGCAAACGAGTTTATCTCGAGATTTTTTATGCAGAACCAAACAACTAAAACTTTAACCTATGTGTGGAATTGTTGGATATATTGGCCATAGAGAAGCCTATCCTATTATAATAAAAGGCCTTCAAAGATTAGAATACAGAGGCTACGACAGTGCTGGAATTGCTCTATATGATGGCACCGATATCAAATTGTCCAAAACAAAAGGGAAAGTGTCTGACCTCAAGGAGAAGGCAGAAAGTGAAATCTCCACAAAAGGTACCCTTGGCATTGGTCATACAAGATGGGCTACCCATGGTGTTCCAAATGATGTTAATTCTCATCCGCACTATTCCAACTCAGGCGACTTAGTTATCATACACAATGGTATCATAGAAAACTACGATTCGCTGAAAAAAGAACTTATAAAACGTGGCTATACCTTTAAATCCGATACTGACACTGAAGTCTTGGTTAATTTAATAGAAGACGTTAAGAAGAACGACAATATCAAATTAGGTAAAGCTGTACAAATTGCACTTAACCAAGTTGTCGGTGCTTATGCAATAGCCGTTTTTGATAAAAATAAGCCTAATGAAATTGTAGTAGCTCGATTGGGAAGTCCCTTAGCCATCGGTATTGGTGAAGACGAATTTTTTATTGCGAGCGATGCCTCTCCTTTCATTGAATACACTAAAAATGCCATTTATCTAAAAGATGAAGAAATGGCCATTGTTAGAAAAGGTAAAAATGTAAAGGTTAGAAAAATTAAAGACGATAAGTTAGTTGACCCTTATGTTCAAGAACTTCAGCTTAATCTAGAGCAAATAGAAAAAGGTGGTTATGAACACTTTATGCTTAAAGAGATATACGAGCAGCCGAGTGCAATCTTAGACACATTTCGTGGTCGCTTACTGAGTAACGAGGCCATAATTAAAATGGCTGGTGTAGAGGATAATATGAAAAAATTTCTCGCCGCAGATCGCATAATCGTTGTGGCTTGTGGTACATCGTGGCATGCCGGCTTGGTATCCGAGTATATTTTTGAAGACCTTGCTAGGATTCCTGTAGAGGTTGAATATGCCTCAGAATTTAGATATAGAAATCCTGTGATTACCGAGAAAGATATTGTCATTGCAATTTCTCAATCTGGTGAAACAGCAGACACACTCGCTGCCATTAAACTTGCAAAGTCTAAAGGTGCATTTGTATTTGGAGTCTGCAATGTGGTAGGTTCATCCATCGCTAGGGAATCTGATGCTGGCGCATATACGCACGCAGGACCGGAAATTGGAGTGGCCTCTACAAAAGCCTTTACAACTCAAATAACAGTTTTAACTCTTATGGCGCTGCGCCTTGCAAGAGCTAAGGGTACAATTTCAAGTTCAGAATTTAGACATCATTTAATTGAGCTTGAAATGATTCCTGAAAAAGTAGAAGAAGCTCTTAAATCTGATGCCTATGTGCAAACTGTGGCAGATATCTATAAGTCTGCTACCAACTTTTTGTATTTAGGTCGCGGCTATAACTTTCCTGTAGCATTGGAAGGTGCTTTAAAGCTTAAGGAAATATCTTACATCCACGCAGAAGGCTATCCGGCTGCAGAAATGAAACACGGCCCTATTGCCTTAATAGACGAGCAAATGCCTGTTGTGGTCATTGCAACCAAAAAAGGGCATTACGAAAAGGTGTTGAGCAATATCCAAGAAATAAAATCTAGAAAAGGCAAAATCATAGGAATTGTTACCAAAGGCGATGTAAGTGTTAAGGAGTTGGCAGATCATATCATTGAAGTTCCAGAGACTTTAGAATGCTTAACACCACTGCTTACCACCATACCTTTACAACTCCTTTCCTATCACATTGCCGTGATGTTGGATAAAAATGTGGATCAGCCACGAAATTTGGCAAAATCAGTAACTGTAGAATAATTACTTACATATTTTTAAGTTATAAAAGCCTTAAAATTTTGAATTTCTCAGTTTTAAGGCTTTTTTATTACTAAAAGGCGGTGTTCACTTACATTTTTTTAAGAATTTCTTATTCATTTAATAGAGATTTATTTAAATTGCTCTCAGTATTAAATAAACTTAATCTCTATATGAAGACAATCTTAAATCTTATTGCTCTCCTTTTATGTGTGGCGACATATGCTCAAACCACTGTAAAGGGGAAAATTACAGACGAGTCCGGATTACCCTTACCCGGAGCAAATATCGTTGTTGTAGGGACAACTACAGGTACAGTTTCCGACTTTGACGGGAACTACACCATCTCTACAGAATTGGAACCTCCTTTTTCAATACGAATAAGCTATACTGGGTTTCAAATTCAGACTGTCGATGTTACCAGTAACAATCAGACTATTGATGTTACTCTAAGAGAAGGTAACGAGCTTGATGAAGTAGTCATTTCGGCATCGAGAACACCAGAACGAATTTTTGAATCTCCAGTAACCGTGGAGCGTTTTGGAATTAAAGAAATTAAGAACACGGCCTCTGTAGATTTTTACGATGGTCTAGAAAACCTAAAAGGTGTTGATATCAACACTAACAGTTTAACCTTTAAGTCCATAAACACTAGAGGTTTTGCGAGTTTTGCTAATACTCGTTTTATGCAACTCGTTGACGGAATGGACAACTCGGCTCCTGCTCTTAACTTCCCTCTTGGTAACTTATTAGGGATGACCGAGACGGACGTTCAGAGTGTAGAACTTTTACCTGGTGCCGCCTCTGCGCTTTACGGTGCTAACGCATTCAACGGTATCTTGTTTATGCGTAGCAAAAACCCTTTTGACCATCAAGGCATAAGTGGCTATATCAAACGAGGAATCACTTCTCAAGAAGCTGCTGGTGATAATGACTATACCGATTTGGGTATTAGAATGGCTTACAAATTCAGTGAAAAATTCGCCGTTAAGGTTAACTTCGGTTATTTAAAAGGAACGGATTGGGCTGCCACCAGCGAAGAAGATAAACTTAACCGAGGCCTTACCAGAGCAGATCTAGATTACGACGGTATCAATGTTTATGGTGACGAGGTTGCCACAAACATAAGAGCTGCTGCTGGCGGTTTAGGACTTGTGCCAGATGTTGTGGTAAGTAGAACCGGTTACAACGAACGCGACTTAACTAACTATAACGCTGAGAGTATCAAAGCAGATTGGGGACTATATTTTAGGCCTTGGGAAAATGATTTTGAAATTCAATATGTCGGAAAAATTGGATCTGGTAACACTATTTATCAAGGTGCTAACAGATATAATATCAAGAATTTTTTCCTGCAACAGCATAAGTTAGAAATACGAAACGATAACTTCTTTGTTAGAGGCTACATTACCGAAGATAAGGCTGGTGATTCCTACGACATGGTGTTCACAGGAATCAATATTAACAGAGCTTGGAAATCTGACCAGCAGTGGTTTGGCGAGTACATCAATACGTTTGTAACCCAAACTCTTGGAGGTGCTACTGAAGCGCAAGCACACGCTGCTGCACGAGCACAAGCAGATACAGGACGATTAATTCCAGGCACCCAAGAGTTCCAAAGAACTTTTAATGAAGTTACAAGCGACCCAGACTTAAGAACAGGGTCAAGGTTCCAAGACAATTCACAAATATACCATGCTGATTATAACTATAATTTTGGCGACTTAATTGATTTTGCCGAAATCCAAGTAGGTGGGTCTTTTAGAACTTACCGTCTTAATTCCTTTGGAACCATTTATACGGACACTGATGGACCTATTACCTATTCAGAATTGGGTGTTTATACACAATTACAGCGCTCATTAGAGCTATCCGAAAGCGTTGAGTTGAAATTAACAGGATCTATCCGTTACGATAAAAATGAATTATTCGATGGGTTCTTCTCTCCTAGATTATCTGCCGGATTTACTATCAACGAGGATCACAACATTAGAGCCTCATTTCAAACAGGATTTAGAAATCCAACGACACAAGATTTATACATTGGTTTAGATGTGGGCCGTGCCATACTTATCGGTGGTGCACCAGACAATCCTGCACGCGATATACGCAATTATGACTTAAGCCCAGCAGGTTCTGCCATTGTAGGACAAAATAACATTAATGTTGATGGTACTGGAGCTTACAACAACTCATTCTTTGCAAGTTCAGTAAGCAATGGATTTGCCCAATCTGGAGATATAGCAGATTTAGAAATCGCTAATTCTAATTTGGTACAACCAGAACAGGTGAGCTCTTTTGAATTAGGTTATAGAGGAAAATTTACAGACATTATTGTTGATGCCTCTGCATATTACAACTCTTACCAAGATTTCTTAGCTAATGAAACGGTTATCTCACCTTTTTATGGTGACGTAGAATTGACACAGACTGTACCAGGAACAAGTACACCACTTGCTGTAGCAGCTATTGCAAATGGTGATTTCCAAGCATACCAGACGTATACAAATTCAGATGCTCAAGTAAATTCTTATGGTGCAGCGATGCAGGTTTCTGCTAAGGTCTTCAATGGTTTTGATTTAAGTGCCAACTATACTTGGGCAAGGTTAGACTTTGATGTTCAGGCAAATCCAGATTTCAGAACCAATTTCAATACACCAGAGCACAAGGTGAAAATTTCCTTCGGAAAAACAGAATTATTTAAAAACTTTGGATTTAATACCGCATGGCGATGGAGTGACAACTTCTTCTGGGAAGCTTCATTTGGTGATGGCGAAGTACCTGCTTACAGCGTACTCGATGCTCAAATCAACTATAGAATTCCTAGCTTGAAGACTACTTTAAAAGTTGGTGCAACCAACTTACTTCAGGATGAATATTTCACGGCATTTGGTACTGGCTTCATTGGGTCAATGTACTATGCTTCACTGACTATTAACAACTTATAATAATTGAAACATGAAATATTTTAGATATTTATTTATAACTGTTCTTGCTTTAGGAGTCTATTCCTGTGAGAACGACACATTAGAGGAATTAAGGGACAGGGTAGATACAAGTACGGAGCCCTTACCAGAATTAACGGCTGGTAATGCTGACTTCTCAAATTATGTTGCCTTAGGTAACTCGTTAACCGCTGGTCTTACCGATGCGGCCTTATTTATCGCTGCTCAGGAAAATTCATTTCCTAATATTTTGTCACAGAAATTTGCACTTGTTGGAGGAGGGTCTTTTACACAACCTCTAATGAATGATAATTTTGGTGGATTGGCTTTAGCTGGAACCAGGATTCAAGATCCGAGACTAATTTTTAATGGTTCTGGGCCTGCAGGCTTAGAAAGTGTTATTGGTCCGGTAACAGTGACAACTGATATTGCCACAAACAATCCAACAGGCCCATTTAATAATTTAGGTATACCTGGCGCCAAGAGTTTTCATTTGTTGGCTCCTGGATATGGAAACATTCAAAATTTTCCAGCCGCTGCAAATCCATATGCAGTGCGAGTTACGGGAAATGCGCCTAATGCCTCTATCTTAGAATTAGCGGTATCTCAAAATCCAAGCTTTTTCTCCTTATGGATAGGCAATAACGATGTCTTGGGTTATGCTACTACTGGTGGAGACGGAACGAATCCTATTACTCCTGTAATGGGCCCTCCTGGCGTAGGATTTAATGAAACTTATGCAGCTTTGATACAAACCTTAACAGCAGGTGGAGCACAAGGTGTTGTAGCCAATATTCCAGATGTAACGAGCATCCCACATTTTACAACAGTTCCTTTTAATCCTCTTGATCCGTCCAATCCAGATTTTGGACCTTTAATTCCAACTTTGAATTCACTTTTCGGAGCATTAAATGGCGTTTATGCCTTTTTACAATCACAAGGGGCTTTGAGCGCTGACGAAGTCGCAGCGCGATCTATTTCATTTACAGATACTGAAGCCAATGCTGTGGTTTTAAGAGATGAAAATTTAACAGACCTATCAGCTCAAATAACACAAATATTATTAGCAAATCCAGATTTTCCAGCGTTCTTGGCTCAATTTGGTTTACCACCACAGGCAGCACCGCAGGTAGCTGGCCTTTTAGGCCTTAATTACGGCCAGTCAAGACAAGCAACAGCAGATGACCTTTTCGTCTTGCCAAGTTCTGCTATCATAGGAACTGTCAACGAAGAGTTTGCGGCATTTTTACAGAGTCAAGGCTTGCCAGCCGCTATTGCTGCTCAATTCGCAACAGAAGGTGTTACGTTACCATTGGAAGACAAGTGGGTTTTATTACCTAGTGAACAAGAAGAAATTGCGATGGCCACTGAAATGTTCAATGCAACTATAGAATCTCTAAGCAGCCAAGCAGGCTTGGCGCTTGTAGATGCTAACACTTTACTGAATGAGCTTTGCTGTACCGGATTATCATCTGGTGATTTTATTCTGAGTAACGACTTAGTTACTGGTGGTGCCTTTTCATTAGATGGCATTCACCCCACAGCAAGAGGCTATGCACTCATTGCCAATGAATTTATGCGTGCTATTGACGAAACTTATGGCTCAAATTTTGAAGCTTCAGGTAGTTTTGTTGATATCGGTGAATATCCTACAAATTATTCGCCACTCTTACAGTAAATTGAATATATAATTTCGTGAAAACCACGCTTTGTTTAGCGTGGTTTTTTTATTTGAAAAAGCCCTAAAAAAAGACTTCTTTATTTTAAATAAAACTATATCTTTGCAGCGCGAAAAATAACGGTTGGCAACGCTCGGAGCTAAAGCATTTTTTTCGCTACAGACTATTGCAAAACAAAAACATACAACTAATGTCAAAAGTTACAGGTAAAGTTGCTCAAATAGTAGGGCCGGTAATTGATGTAGAATTTGCTGCTGATTCAGAACTACCAAAAATTTATGATTCCTTAGAAATTAAAAGACCTGATGGATCTACGCTCGTTTTAGAAGTACAATCACATATTGGTGAGGATACCGTAAGAACCATTGCTATGGATTCGTCTGATGGGTTGAGTAGAGGAACAGAAGTAATTGCTACTGGTGCTCCTATTCAGATGCCTATAGGTGAGGACGTTTATGGTCGTTTATTCAATGTTATTGGAGACGCCATTGATGGTATGGAAAATTTACCTAAGGCTGGTAAAAATGGGCTTCCTATTCACCGCGAAGCTCCAAAATTTGAAGATTTATCAACGTCTACTGAAGTTTTATTTACTGGGATTAAAGTAATTGACCTTATTGAACCTTATGCCAAAGGTGGTAAAATTGGTCTTTTCGGTGGTGCTGGTGTTGGTAAAACTGTACTGATTCAGGAGTTGATTAACAATATTGCGAAAGGTCACGGTGGTTTATCTGTATTTGCTGGTGTTGGCGAAAGAACTCGTGAAGGAAATGATTTGCTCCGTGAGATGTTAGAGTCTGGAATTATAAAATATGGTGATGACTTCATGCATTCTATGGAAGAAGGTGGATGGGATTTACAAAAAGTAGATAAAGCCGCCTTGAAGGAGTCTAAAGCTACTTTCGTTTTTGGACAGATGAATGAGCCTCCAGGAGCACGTGCTCGTGTAGCATTGTCTGGATTAACCATAGCGGAATATTTCCGTGATGGAGCTGGTGACGGACAAGGTAAAGACGTGTTATTTTTCGTAGATAACATCTTCCGCTTTACACAAGCTGGTTCTGAGGTGTCAGCGCTCTTAGGGCGTATGCCTTCTGCGGTAGGTTATCAACCTACGTTAGCAACAGAAATGGGTGCTATGCAAGAGCGTATCACATCAACCAAGAAAGGATCTATTACTTCTGTACAGGCAGTGTATGTACCTGCGGATGACTTAACTGATCCTGCTCCTGCTACGACGTTTGCTCACTTAGATGCCACAACCGTATTATCGCGTAAAATTGCGGAGCTAGGTATCTACCCAGCGGTAGATCCACTAGACTCTACATCAAGAATTCTTACGGCAGATATTTTGGGAGACGAGCATTATAACTGTGCACAGCGTGTTAAAGAGTTATTACAACGCTATAAAGAACTACAAGACATTATTGCCATTTTAGGTATGGAGGAATTATCTGAAGAAGATAAACTGGCTGTATCTCGAGCAAGACGTGTACAACGTTTCTTATCACAACCGTTCCACGTGGCTGAGCAATTTACAGGTATTCCTGGCGTGCTAGTAGATATTAAAGAAACGATAAAAGGTTTTAACATGATTATGGACGGTGAGTTAGATCATCTTCCAGAGGCAGCCTTTAACCTTAAAGGAACCATAGAAGAAGCTATTGAAGCTGGAGAGAAAATGCTGGCTGAGGCTTAAAAAATTTGGGAAAAGAGATTATTAGTTGCGAAAAGCTTCTATTGACTCTATACTCAATACGCAATACTCAATAATTATGTACTTAGAAATTGTATCACCTGAAGCCACATTGTTTAGCGGAGAAGTTACTTCGGTAACTGTGCCTGGCGTTACAGGAGAATTTGAAATGCTATCTAACCACGCTCCTGTTGTATCTATCCTTAAGGAAGGACACGTAAAAGTTGCAGGAAACATATCTCTTGGCGAAGAGGTAAGAGACAAATTCACCAAATCGGATAAAGGCGTTTGGTTACCAATAAAATCTGGTACTATAGAGATGAAGGACAATAAGGTTATTGTTCTGGCCGACTAAGTATATTCTATAATATTAAAGTTAAAGCGTATGTTTAAAAACATGCGCTTTTTTTATGGTGCCTTAATAGAAGATGTTATTTGCGCCATGGTATTGGTATAGGTTTCTGTCTCAAATGCTCCCATTATAGACACTATGGACTTTGCAAAGAAACTAAGAAATAAAATAAATAGAGCTAAGGCAATAAAATCGAATAACCTACTGTGACGAAAATCTTGATTAAGTTTTCCCATTTTCTTGTAATTGATTGGTTAGAGTGAATCTAAATTACAAAAAAAACTTAACATTTCCTTAACTTTTTAAAAAATATTTAATTGATTTTCAAATGGTTAGATTTTTCTTACAGCTTCCAATTCTACCTTTAGCTCCTGAAACATGGTCATAATACTGCTTAATTTCAACTCTTTTTCGTCATATTCCTGGGTATTAATACAACAGGTAAATTCCCATAGCTCTAAAATATCTTCCTTAGAAACCAAATACGGTTGATAGCTCTTGTTATCTGAACTTAACAGCAAATTTCTATCATCACGTTCAGGTATATAAACCCTTTTGTAAACTAAGCCATCATTTTTTGTTAGTACTATATAAGTTCGGCCATTTTTAACATCGTTAATGTCATCTACAAAACGTGCTACTACGAACGACCCATCTTTTACAGGCAACATGGAATCGCCTTTTATGGGAAAAGCACGATGCGTGCCTGTTGGTAAAAAAGGCAGTTTAATTTTCTGTAATTGTTCTATATATTCTGGATCATCGTAGCCCGATAAGTATCCTGCCGTTGCCTTGGCAGGGATAATCTCAATCAGGTCTTCATTGGCTTCATTTACCGTTATAGGAAATAGCACTCGCTTATTCCCTACTTCAATAAAAGAGGTATCCTTAGCCTTACGCAAATCTTTCTTTACTAAAATATCTATGGGAATATTAAAATAATTAGACAGCTCTATTAAGCGATCTATTGGCGGTTCTGAACGTCCTTCTTCGTAAGAACCCACGATAGAGCGTGTCCAGTTGAGCTCTTCGGCAAAACGTTCTTGGGAAAACTTACGCAACATTCTAAGGTGCCTAATATTTGTCTGAATGAGTTTCACATCAAAATAATTTTAACAATAATTACTACAAATATAAGCAATACTCACTACTTTTTGTAGTTAATTTTGTTAGTCCTATGTATTTAAACTGTCATACCTACTACAGCCTACGCTATGGCACCATAAAACCTGAGCAACTCTTGGCAGTTGCCTCAGAAAATGGTGTACAGACCTTAGCGCTAACGGACATTAACAGCACTTCGGCATGTTTAGATGTTATGCGTTTATCTAAAAAGTATAAGATAAAACCTGTACTTGGCGTAGATTTTAGAAATGGTGTACAGCAAGAGTTCATTTTAATTGCAAAAAGTAATTGGGGATTTCAGAACATTAATAGCTATCTCTCTCGATTTTTGCATGATGACACCTTGAAAATTCCTGAGCGCCCAGACAGCAATCTTGAAGATTGTTTTGTAATCTATCCTTATCATAAAGGCAAACATTTCACACTAAAAACAAATGAATTTTTAGGTATTGCGCCAGAAGATCTCAACCAATTGAAGTTTTCCAAGTGGAACTTATTAAGAGAAAAACTTGTGGTGCTTAAAACGGTATCCTTTCAAAATAAAAAAGGCTTTAACACGCACCGCTTACTGCGTGCCATAGACAACAATACTTTATTGAGTAAACTCCCAAAGTCTGAAGAAGGACAACCACAACACACCATGTTGCCTTATGACAGCTTGTGTAATATTTATAACGAATATCCCGAGCTCATAAACAACACCAATAGCTTATTAGACGATTGCAATACAAACTTTGATTTCTCTAGTAAAGTCCCAAACAACCAACGCTTTTATACCAATAATGCCGAACTGGATTTTAAACTCCTTAAAAAACTGACCTACGACGGACTCTATTACCGCTATAAGAAACCTGGTGAGCGCATCTTTAAACGCATTGAAAAAGAGCTCAGTATTATTAAAGAAAAAGGCTTTGTGTCCTATTTTCTCATTAATTGGAAAATCCTAAAATATGCACGCAGTAAAGGCTATTTTTATGTGGGCCGTGGTAGTGGTGCTAACAGTATTATTGCCTATTTATTAAGAATCACAGATGTGGATCCCGTAGAACTGGATTTGTATTTTGAGCGTTTTATCAATCTGTTTCGCACCAATCCGCCCGACTTTGATATCGATTTCTCATGGCGTGACCGCGAAGATATTACCCAATTCATTTTTAAACGCTTTAAACACAAAGCGCTTTTAGCGGCTTACAATACCTTTAAGTTTAGAGCTTCCATAAGAGAACTGGGAAAAGTTTTTGGGCTACCAAAATCTGAAATGGACACGCTCACAAGAGGGAAGTACCACATCTCTAATTTGGATAGATTATCGCAACTGGTTGTAAACTACAGCAGATATATTGAAGGGTTCCCTAATTACCTGAGCATCCACGCAGGAGGGATTTTGATTTCAGAACGTCCCATACACTATTACACAGCTACCTTTATGCCACCAAAAGGCTTTGCCACAACGCAGTTTGATATGGTTACCGCTGAGGATATCGGTTTGTACAAGTTTGATATTTTGAGTCAGCGCGGTTTGGGGAAAATCAAGGAAGCTACAGAAATTATTGCCTACAATCACCCTAATCAAAAACCTATAGATATCCATGATATTAAACGTTTTAAGCAAGATACACGCATAAAACATCTATTGCGTAATGCCAAAGCGATTGGCTGTTTTTATGTAGAATCGCCAGCCATGCGCATGCTGCTAAAAAAGCTACAGGTAGACAATTACTTGGGCTTGGTAGCTGCAAGCTCAGTCATTAGACCTGGCGTATCCAAGTCTGGTATGATGCGCGAATATATCTTGCGCTACCGTTACCCTGAAAAGCGAAAGGAAGCCCATCCCGTTCTTCGCGACATAATGCCAGAAACCTATGGCGTTATGGTATACCAAGAAGATGTGATTAAAGTGGCCCACCATTTCGGAGGGCTTACACTTGGTGAGGCAGATATGCTGCGTCGTGGCATGTCTGGCAAGTTTCGCTCTAGAGAAGAATTCTTAAAGGTAAAACAGCAGTTTTTTACCAATTGTGAAAACGATGGCAAACCAAAAGATCTAACTGCAGAAATTTGGCGACAAATTGAAAGTTTTGCAGGCTACGCCTTTGCCAAGGGCCATTCCGCTTCCTATGCTGTAGAAAGCTATCAAAGTTTATTCCTAAAAGCCTATTATCCTTTGGAATATATGGTGGCCACCATAAACAACTTTGGCGGATTTTACCAAACGGAGTTCTATGTCCATGAGGCGAGAATGCATGGTGGCATTATTGAAGCTCCTTGCATTAATAATTCCTACAATCAGGCTATAATCAAAGGAAAAACCATCTATCTAGGGTTTATGTTTTTACAATCCTTGGAATCTAAAACTATAGCTCGTATTCTCAAGGCAAGGGAGACTGATGGCATCTTCTCTTCTTTAGACGACTTTATTGAACGCGTACCTATCTCCATCGAGCAGATTACCATTCTCATAAAAATCAATGCTTTTAGGTTTACTAAAATCAATAAACGTGAATTGCTTTGGGAAGCCCATATCAAAATCAGTAAAACTGTGGTTGAAGAAGACGTCGTCACCTTATTCAAAACCGAACGCATCAATTACAATACTCCTGAACTTCCTAGTACAGCTCTAGAAAATGCCTTTGATGAAATAGAGTTGTTGGGCTTTCCCCTATGCAACCCGTTTCAGCTTTTGGAGCGACAATCTACAAACACCTTACGCGCTAAGGATTTAGAACAACACGAGGGAAAAACGGTTGTTATTGAGGGTTATTTAGTCACCACAAAGCAAACCAAAACGTCCAATAGAAAACTGATGCACTTTGGTACATTTTTAGATCGTGATGGTGATTTTGTAGATACGGTTCACTTTCCGCCCGTAGCGGCCAAATACCCCTTTAGAGGCAAAGGCGTTTACGAGATTACAGGAAAAGTTATGATTGAATTTGATTGTGTAACTATTGAGGTCTCTAAACTAGAGCACCTTGCTGTTATTGAAGACCCAAGATATTCTGATAAGAAACTAAGAGCATCATAAGTATGGATCGGTCTATTGTACATATGGATTTAGACACTTTCTTTGTCTCTTGTGAGCGTCGTTTAGACAGTAGGCTTAAGGGTAAGCCTATACTCATTGGCGGCACAAGTGACAGAGGTGTTGTGGCCTCATGTAGTTACGAGGCCCGAAAATTTGGGGTACACTCGGCAATGCCAATGCGTATGGCCAAACAGCTATGCCCTGAGGCTATTGTGCTACGAGGCAATTCTGGTATTTACACGAAATTTTCAAATGAGGTTACAGAGATCATAAAGGAAAGCGTGCCTATGTACGAGAAGTCATCGGTAGATGAATTTTATATAGACCTCACAGGAATGGACAAGTTTTTTGGCTGCCATAAACTGGCTTCAGAATTACGACAAAAAATCATTAAGGAAACCCATCTACCCATCTCCTTTGGTTTATCCATTAATAAAACCGTATCCAAGATAGCAACTGGTGAAGCCAAACCTAATAACGAAATTCGCATACAATCTGGGACTGAAAAACCCTTTTTGGCGCCACTTTCGGTTAAAAAGATTCCTATGGTGGGCAAGGTTACCTATAAATCCTTATGTGATTTAGGCGTAAAACGTATTAAGACCATACAAGATATGCCTATGGAACTCATGCATAAAGTCCTTGGTAAAAACGGCTTGGTCATTTGGAAAAAAGCCAATGGTATTGACAATTCACCTGTAATACAATATCATGAACGCAAATCTATTTCTACCGAACGTACTTTTGGCCAAGACACTACTAATATGCACAAGCTAAAAGGCTTGGTGATTGCTATGGCAGAAAACTTGGCCTATCAATTACGTCGTGGCAATAAACTCACTGCATGCGTTACATTCAAAATACGATATTCCGATTTTCAAACGTATACGCAACAGCAGCGCATTCCTTATACGGCCATGGACCACAATATAATTCCAGTAGTATTAGACCTGTTTAACAAATTATACAACCGTAGGCTTTTGGTACGTCTTATTGGTGTTCGGTTTAGCCATTTGGTAGAAGGTGGTCACCAAATCAATTTGTTTGAAGACAACGAAATGCATCTCAATCTTTGTAAGGCTATTGACAAAATGCGTGAACGCTATGGCGATAGAGCTGTCATCAACGCTGCAGGTATGGAAGCAAAAACCATTAGCCGTTGGAATCCGTTTACAGGTGAGCCACCACCTTTGTTAGCCAATAGACATCAGTAATTTAACGTTTCAATGTGAAGTGGGAAGTAAAGACTCTGGGAGATCCATCATCAGCAACATACTCCACCTTAAACCAGTAATCGTCTGTTGGCATCAAATTGCCATTAAACGTTCCGTTCCAACCTGGACTTTGGGTAGATATCACTTTCAATAATTTTCCATAGCGGTCAAATATTGAAACTTGTGCGCCTGGCTGATCATTTAAACATTGAATATTCCATAACGGATTGAAGGCATCACCATTAGGCGTAAAGAATTTTGGGTATTCTAAAATTCTGAATTCTTCCACTGCCACATTGCTGCATCCCGAAGCTTCACGTACCCTTATCACATGCACTTCGCAACCAGAGATATTATTGAACACATTTTGTTCTACCCAAGGGCCATCATCCAATCGGAATAGATACTCACCTGTTCCACCAGAAACCGTAGCCACAACACTTTGATTTGGCACAAAAGGTTCTGACACTACCTCAACATCCAAAACCAATTCCGAAATAGGGATAACTTCAATGGTTACTTCATTTTCAATGGCACATTGATTTGGGTCTGGCGTAAAGGTATAGGTCGTTGTTTCAAAATTATTCAATGCTGGTGTCCAACTTCCAGTGATTCCGTTGAGAGAAACGCTAGGCAAATCTGCTATGGTGTTTCCTTCACAAACCGATTCAACAATATCAAATTGCGGAATTATAGGGTCGGTTACAATGATTTCTAGTGTTGCCGTTGTAACACAACCTTGACCAGTATCTGGTGTAAAGGTATAGGTGGTCGTTTCAAAATTATTGATTTCTGGTGACCACGTTCCGATATAACCGTTATTTGACGTAGTGGGCAACGCATCGATAAATTCACCAGGACAAATAGGTCCGAAAGCCTCAAAAAGCGGAATGTCGTTAGATATAATTTCAATGGTTAGTGTAACTTCAACAGCACATTGATTAGCATCTGGACTAAACGTGTAGGTTGTGGTTTGGGTATTATCCAATGCTGGCGACCAAGTTCCCGTTATTCCATTTAAAGAAGTTGTGGGTAATTCATTTAGGCTTTCACCCTCACAAGCAGGTGGAACTGCATCAAACAAAGGAACCTCATTTGGTATTACCTCGATAAAAAGTGTTGTGGGAATGGCACATTCCTCAGGGTTTGGTGTAAACGTATATGTTGTACTTGTTGTATTATCCAAGGCTGGGCTCCATGTTCCTTGTATACCATTATTGGATGTAGTTGGTAACGGTGCTAAGGTATCTCCTTCGCAAATGGCAGCTATGGGATCAAATAGTGGCTCAACAATGGGATTTACTTCTATTTCTAAAGTAACTTCTTGTGCACAACCTTGGCCAGCATCAGGTGTAAAGGTATAAGTCGTTGTTGTACTATTGTTTAGAGCTGGTGTCCATACTCCAGTAATCCCATTATTTGAGGTTGTTGGTAAAGGTGCCAACGTCTCGCCTTCACAAATTGGGTCTATTGGGTCAAATTCTGGGAACAACAAGGGAATTACCTCAATCTCTAAGGTTGCTGTGGTTGCACATGGATTATCTGGTGTAAAGGTATAAGTTGTTGTTTCATTATTGTTTAGGGCTGGCGACCAGGACCCTGTTATACCATTGTTTGAAGTGGTAGGCAGCGGACTTAAAGCATCACCTTCACAGATTGGTGCGACGGCATCAAATGTAGGGTCTACTATTGGTAGCACCGATAAGGTAAATTCCTCTTCGGTGATATTACCACAGATATCGGCTACTGTAACCGTGTAGGTGGTTGTGGCATCTGGTGAAAGCGTTGGATTTGGGCTATTGGGATTGCTTACGCCGTCCGTGGGCGACCACGAATAAGTGAAACCACTTGGAATGGTGGCATCAACGACCTTACTACCTCCTTCACAAATAAAATCGTCTTGCAACTGGAGATTGTCTACAAAAGAAATACTGTTGAAACATACCTGATGAATATTGGATAGGCCTCCTGTTGATCCAACAAAACCGAAAAAAACGGTATCATCTCCCGAAAAGATGGCTGTTTTAATATTTAAAGTTAAAGACAAACGCAATTCACAATCGAAATAGACATTAAATGTTGTAGTGGATGCAATCCATTCTATTTTAATCTCGTGGGTAAAACCATCTTCTATATTTTGACTAAAAGCACTGGCCTGAACTGGCCCAGCAAGATTAGTTGCAGGATTACCGTGATTTGGATTTCCATTGGCCATAATTGCGATATGATCAAAAGCAGGGTCCGCAAGTAAACCTTCGGCAGGTGTATTATTGAGATAAGTGTCAAACTCAACCACCAAAGACGGTGAAATGCCTTGATAACCCAAACCTCCTCCTGCATTTCCTAACTCAGGTATTGCCGTAGATTTGAACACAAGCGCCATCCCATCCGCTCCATTGGCATCCTTAGATCCAAAATTATTTTGGTACAAAATGGAAAAGTCCTCATCGAAATCAATAGGATTGTCATACCACACACCACCCGATTGAAATTCTAAATCCTGTGTAATGGTATAACAGTTATTACCTTCATCTACAGCATCTCCAATTATTGAAGCATTCAATTGTGCATTGATTGAATGGCCGCAACAGGCTAATAAAAACAGAATGACCCAATACTGAAATCGCAATTTTTTCTTTTAATGCTGAAGATATTAAAAGCCCTATCCTTCTGCCAATAATAATAGGTTTTTAGTTGAATTTTAACGTTGTTGCGGTTTTAGTCTGCGTAGTCTTCAACATACTCCAAAAGATCGCTTGGCTGGCAATCCAAAGCTTTGCAGATAGCCTCAAGGGTTGAAAACCGGATAGCCTTTGCCTTTCCTGTTTTAAGAATGGAAAGATTTGCTGTGGTAATTCCAATGATTTCAGCAAGCTCATTACTGCGCATCCCGCGCTTTGCCAACATAATATCTAGATTAACAACTATAGCCATGACTACACGGTTAATTCATTTTCCTCTTTGGCATGTTTGGCTACTTTAAAAACCTCGCTGAGGACCATAAAGAAAAGGCCAAGTGCTGTTATAAATAAATAAGGACTAAAACCGAGACTAATTTTGATTTCACTTTTAAAATACACTGTAAAAACAATCGCAAGGACAAGAGAAACCAATCCGCTGTAACACAAAAACTTTCCAATAATTCCAAAATTCTGAATAACGTCAGTGTGGAATGGCTTCACACGCTGAAAATACCTCAACGTTTTTCTAAAAAGATATACACAGTAAATATTGATGTAAATTACAATAGCGGTAATTAGGATGCTCAACTTAAATGGCCAATCCATTAACGCCTCACTACTTAAATCATAACCGGGAAGTATTCTAATGGTGTCATGTCCCATAAATGTAAGGACCGCAAAAAAAAGTACCAACGGAATCAATGGAATACAGGTTAAAATCCAAATAAAATCGACTAGACTTTTAAGAATTACAAGCTTTCTCATACTAAAATTATTGTTTTACGATAACAAATATATAAATAATTATTGATAAACAATAATTTTTTGTTCTAAAACAATAAATACTATTGATTATATTTAACCTGTGAAATCCAACAGCCTCATCATATCAGAGCGCCCTAGGCCGATTTGGCAGATTCCTATTGCTGCATTGTTTTTTACCATCGCATTTGGGTTTATTGGCTTTAAACTATACAAATGGATGCTTGGTGGTGCACCCTTAAACTTGAGTATAGGCGATTTCCATATCGCCATTTATTTCAGTGCGCTTGGTGTGAGTTTCACTTCTCAAAAACGCATTTATGTAGATATTAACAACTCCAAGTTTAAACCAAGTTTTGAGGTTGGCCCTTTAAAATTCGGTAAATGGCAGACGATTCACAACTATGAGTACGTTTCTGTTTTCCATCAACCGTTAAAAGGTGGTGGTTATATTTATGAGGTCAATCTGTGGTATGATGGCAATAAGCACTTTCAGCTTTATGAGAAATACAGTTATGAAGAGGCATTTCTTGTTGGCTATCAATTGTCTGAAAATCTCAACATAGACTTGTTAGATGCCACTGTGCCCAATGCCTATAAATGGATTGATAAAAATGAATGGAAACTTAAAATGAAAGCAGCATCCCAAACGGAAAAGCACTAATTACACGATGGCAAAAACATTTGCAACCATAGCGCGATATCAATACTCATCCGAGGCCCAAATTGTAAAAGGAAGGCTGGAGGCCGAAGGAATCAAAGTATTTCTAAGCGACAACATAACCATTGATACAGATCCTTTGGTAAGCAATGCCATTGGTGGTGTTAAATTAAAGGTGCTCACAGAGGATGTTATTAAGGCCAAACACATCTTATCGGCAATCAATGCCTATTCTTTAGATGATAATGGTAATCGCATTTATTGCCCAAAATGTAAGAGCGACCATGTTAACGTTTACTCGAGTATAAAAGATTTAAAATCGCTCTCTTCATTTGTCATTGGCTTTCTGTTTGGCACTCTGCCCTTTAGCACGAGATACCACTACAAGTGCGAACAATGCGATTTTGAATTCCCTTTAAAATAATCCTATCTTCGCCGAAATTTATAACGAATGATGTTAAGATACGTCTTAATAACAGCTATTCTATTAATACTTAGTGCCAAGAGTTTTTCCCAACAATTCCCTCAACAAGATCTTGATTCTGTGACCTTAACCTCGGCACGAATAGATTTGCCATTTCGCGAAAACTCCAGAACCATAAATATCATTACCTCTGCCGATATAAAAAATAGTGCAGCAGTCAATGTTGCCGATCTTTTACAGCAGGTTGCTGGTGTTGACATAAGACGACGAGGAACCGGTGGAAGTCAGGCCGATTTACATATTAGAGGTGGCGGCTTTGACCAGACCCTTTTACTAATTGATGGCATTAAAATGGATGATGCGCAAACGGGTCATCATACCATGAATGCCGCTTTACCTTTGGAGGTTATTGAACGGATTGAAATAGTTAAAGGTCCTGCCGCGCGCGTTTTCGGCCAAAATGCCTTCACAGGAGCGATAAATATTGTAACCAAGCGCCAATTAAAGAATACCGTTTCCACAAATTTGGAAGCTGGATCTTTCGGTCAGCTTAATGGAAACGTTACCGTTGGAGCAGACTTAGACAATTCTTCACATATTGCCCATTTTGGAAAGGTCACCTCAGAAGGGTATCGGTTTAATTCAGATTATGACAATTCCAACTATTTTCTCAAAAGTGTTTTCAACAAAAACAAGCAAGCTATTGAAATGATTGCTACGTTCTTTGAGCGCAAATTTGGCGCACAAAACTTTTACACACCACCTAGTAGAGGCTTTACCGAATATGAAGAAACACAGAACAGTCTTATCGCATTTACCACAACTTTTCAGCATAAGAATTTAAAAATATCGCCTCGAGTCTACTGGAGACGGAATCAAGATATCTTTTTACTAGAACGGGATGATCCTAACTTCTTTAGAAATTTTCATATTACGGATAAAATAGGAACAGAAGCCAATGCCTCCTATGCTTCCGAATTGGGAGTCACCGGTTTTGGTGTAGATATTGCAAAGGTCTATTTGCGAAGTAACAACTTAGGGAACCGCAACCGGTTGATGGCCACGGCATTCTTAGAACATCGTTTTCAATTTGTGGATAATCGCCTGGATATCACGCCTGGCGTAGCCATGACTTACTTTTCAGATTTTGATTTTAATGCCTTTCCCGGCTTGGATGTGGGCTTTGATATATCTAAACGTTTTAAAGCCTATGGAAACATTGGTTACACCTACAGGATACCAACCTATACGGATTTATTTTACAGTGACCCTGCAACAGAAGGCAATCCCAATCTAGAACCAGAGGAAGCCTTTTCACAAGAAGTGGGATTAAAATACTTCTCTCCAAGATTAAACGCGTCTATTGCAGTATTTAATAGGGAAGCCAATAACCTCATCGATTATATAAGGCCAAATGTCACTGACGGTATCTTTACTGCCACAAACGTAAGGGAAGTGAATACCCAAGGTATTGAGTTTGATGCGTCCTATAATTTTATATTAGGTAACTATAATCAAACCTTAGCCTTTGGCTACGCTTATTTGGATGATGATATCGTAAACCAAGATCCTAATCTGTCGCGCTATTCCCTAAATACGCTCAGACACCAATATATCACACGCCTAAGCAATAGAGTTTTTAAAAATGTGCGTACCAATATAGTTTACAAATACGCAGAGCGTACCAACGGACAGACCTACAATGTTTGGGATGCCTCATTGGTGGTTTTATTAAAACAGATAGAGTTTACAATAACGGCCAATAACATTTTTAATGCAGATTATATTGAAGCAGGTTTTGTGCCCATGCCACCGAGCAATGTCCTTTTTGGATTGAGGTATAGCTTCAATTAGTGTTTTAAAAATTTTTATCTCAGAAAGAATAGATTACATTTTCTAACGATTTATTAACTTTGGCTTAATAAAATTAAAATCTATTGCAGCTTAATCTACAACAGATTCCGAGAGTCGAAACCATTACCAAAGCCGACTTCCTAAAACACTACTTTAAACCTCAGAAACCTGTGGTTATTGAGCGTTTTATAGAAGATTGGCCAGCTTACTCCAAATGGAACCTAGATTATATGAAAGCGGTTGCAGGCGATAAGACCGTTCCGCTTTACGATGATAGACCCGTAGACTATAAAGATGGTTTTAATGAAGCTCATGCCACCATGAAGATGAGCGACTACATTGATTTGTTAAAGCGTGAACCTACTAAATTCAGGATATTTCTTTGGAACATCCTCAAGGAAGTGCCAGAACTGCAAAAAGATTTTAGCTATCCAGACTTCGGGATTAGACTTATGAAAGGATTGCCTATGCTCTTTTTCGGAGGAAAGGATTCGTATACTTTTATGCATTACGACATAGATTTGGCCAATATCTTTCATTTTCATTTTGAAGGTAAAAAGCAATGTATTTTGTTTGACCAACAACAGAACAAATACCTTTACAAAGTACCGCACTCCCTAATCACGCGAGAGGACATTAATTTTGCCAATCCTGATTTTGAAAAATGGCCAGCATTGCAACACGCCAAAGGTTGGGTATGCGACCTAAACCATGGCGAAGTGCTTTACATGCCAGAAGGCTACTGGCATTACATGCGCTATATTACACCAGGATTTTCCATGAGCCTAAGAGCCATTGCACGCCATCCTAAAAATCTAGGAAAAGCACTCTACAACGTATTTTTAATGCGCAACTACGACAACTTAATGCGACGCATTCAAGGACAGAAATGGATAGATTGGAAAAACCAAAAAGCCATTGAGAATACTCAGAAGTATGCTTAAAATCTCGGATTTAGATCAATGCAATTTGTATATTTGACGCCTAAAACAAATTTGGAATGAAAAAACTTATTTTATTATCGGCACTTTTTGCTTTTACTTTAGGTAATTCTCAAGCCTTCAAGGGAAAGAACGACAGTAAATTTCAGGTTGGAGCTAATTTTCAATCAGGTGGAACAGGTTTGAATGCCTCCTACGATTACGGTATTGGTGAAAACATATCCTTAGGGCTATCCTCTACCTACGTCTTAGGTGTAGATAATGATATTGATGCCGATTTTACGGATAGATTTGACCTTAGAGCACGCTTTAACGCCAATATTGGCAATGTTTTGGCTATAGACGAGAATTTTGATTTTTATCCAGGTCTTAGCTTTGGATTGAAAAATTTTGGTGGTCACCTTGGTGCACGCTATTTTTTCACTGATGGTTTTGGAATCTATACCGAAGCCAATGTACCACTGGCCAAATACAATACAGACGACTTAACACCTGCTGAAGAATTGAACAATCAATTTACCATAAGCATTGGTGCGTCTTTTAATTTATAAGACCATAATTTAAATTACATGAAGCCTCTTCAGATAACGTGAAGAGGCTTTTTTTTTTAGAGGTACTGGTTTAGTTTCTCGTAAACCAAATGCGACTCCCAACCGCGATACAGGAGATAATCGGCTACCTTGCGCTTTTTCTTATAGATGTGGGACTCTTTGACTTGGGCTATGCGTTTTTGCATCAAGTCATCTAAAGTCTCGTAATAGTCGTCATCACTGATTTCGCCAAGCGCCTTGTTGATGCTGTAATTTGAAATTTCACGTAATTTCAGTTCTCGTTTAAGGCGGATTTTGCCCCATTTCTTAATCCTAAACTTACCTCTAACAAAGGTTTGCGCAAACCGTTCCTCATTTAAAAAATTGTGCTCAATAAGGTGCACCATGATGTTGTCGATGGCCTCAGGAATCATCTTCATATCCTTTAATTTTTCCCGCACTTCCTTATGGCAACGCTCTTGATAGGCGCAGTACTGTTCTATGCGTTTTTGCGCTTCATCGACGGTATAGGTTTTTTGGCTATTCACAGCACGAAAATATAACATTTTGTTAATAATACTTTATCTTACAAGCCACTGAATAACAAGGAATTTGATATATCTTTGTGTAGTTAATAGCTGCGCAACATCCCTATGATAAAAAGCTACCTTTCCCTTATATTATGTTTCTGTGCTCTTACTTTTGGGTTTGGGCAGATTATCACATTTGATTTTGTTGGATTAGCAGGTAATGAAGTTTCTGCTAACTCAAATTTTAATGATCCAAATCTAAGTGTATCTACCATTACTAGAGGCTCAGGTTTAACAGCTGCTAATAATGCTGGCAGATTTAACGCAATAAATTGGGCGGTAACCAGTATTGCTAATGCAGTGGCTGGTAATGATTACATGGAGTTTACTATAACACCTAATACGAGTTATGAATTTGAGGTAACAACAATTGACGTTAATTTTCAACGCTCTGGAACTGGCCCTAGAGGAATTGCACTAAGAAGTTCTTTAGACGGTTATACCGCAAATATTGATGGTGAAAAAGTTATCATTGATAATATAGCTACCCAGACATTTACATTCACAATAAACCAAACTAATAATTCTGCAGCAGTAACGTATAGAATATATGGTTGGGCTGAAGCAACTGGTGGATCTGGAGGTTTTGAGGGTGCTGGGAACGATATTGTAGTAAATGGGACTGTAAATTCTACAGCAACCAACACAACCGTTCAATTCACTACAACAACTTCATCTATAGCTGAAAACGGCACCTTTATTGATGTTTGCGCAAGCATAACCAATCCTTCAGCCAGCAATGCAACGACGGTAGATATAACCTTAGATGGAGCTTCAACCGCTATCAATGGTACTGATTATGAAGATAATTCAGGTGTAGCAATAAGCTTTCCAGCAACCTTAACGTTTCCTGTAGGTTCAAGTGTAGACCAATGTTTACGGATTTTTGTATCAGATGATGTTGTGGTTGAAGGTGATGAAACCATCGTGTTAAATTTGGCCAATCCTAATGGTGGCGACTCAGCAGCCCTCGGTACAAATACCCAACATGTAGTAACAATTGTAGATGATGAAGCACTTGTACTGGCCGATGTAGTGATTACAGAAATTATGTACAATACTTCTGGTGATGACGATGAGTGGATAGAAATTTGCAATGTCTCAGGGTCAGCCCAGGTTTTGAATAATTATTTAATTGAGTACGATGGTAATCCAATTTTTACATTTCCATCAACTGGAGCCGTAATTGCCGATGGCGATTGTATAACCGTGTCCTTGGGAAGTAATGGTGATGGTGTTTATAATGTGGATTGCCCTTTTACACCAGATTATGGTATCGATGCATCAACAAATAACACTGACAATCTGGTAAATAATACAGCTACAATTTCCTTGATTGCGTCTGATGGGATTACCACAATTGATTCAGTAACTTATGACGATAATGATGGAGCACTAACTGATGGAAACGGAGCGTCATTTCACATTATCGATACAGCACTTGATAATTCAAATACAGATACCAATTGGCAAGAGGTCATAGATGGTGGTAGCCCAGGAACGAATAGTTTAATTTCTCCTTGTTCTGCGGTAGAACCAGATATTAATGTTGAAGGAGACCTAGGTTCCTTCCCAGATATTAGCAATAACGATGTCACGCCAAGTTTTTTAGATAACACACGTTTTTCAAATACTATTATTGGTAACTCCCAGACCAAATCCTTTAGAATTCAAAATACAGGAACAGTAGATTTAAATGTGTCCAATATTCAAATTATTGGCGGTGCAGGAGACTTCACCTTAACACTACCGCCTGGTTTGCCTTATAGTATAGCTCCTAACAACCTCATTGTTTTTGATGTTACCTTCGCTCCTTCTGCTGCAATTACGCGCACGGCGACATTGCGTATTACCAGTGATGATCCAGATGAAAACCCATTTGAATTCGCTATAGAAGGTACAGGAATTTGTGATGCCACGACCAACACCTTAACACCGTTAACTGGCCCTGACAATACCATAGTTACTATCACAGGTAGTGATTTGGGCGGAACGACTACTGTAGAATTTGGAGGCGTAAACCTAGCCTACACCGTAATATCTGGCACTGAAATAGAAATAACGATACCAGCAAATTCAGTCACTGGCAATATTACTGTTACCAACAACCTAGGTTGCGTTAGTAGTGATTTATTCACCGTTATAGATAACGCAATTGGCTCATGTGAAGGTACAGGTGGCACCACACCAACAGAACTTTTTATCTCTGAGGTTACAGATGCCAATACTGGTGGCCTTACCTATGTTGAAATTTATAACGGCACAGGTGTACCTATTAATTTAGGCACCTACAGTGTTCAGTTTTTCAATAACGGCAGTGCTACTCAAAATGGCGGATCTACTACTCTAAATGCAGTCATATTGAATTCGGGAGACACTTATGTCCTTGAGGTGAGTACAGGGTCTAATTGTACAGGTATACCTGGTTCAGATGGTTCATTGGCTGATCAATCGGGCTTTGGAGGTATAAATTTTGGAGTAAATAGTGATGATCATATTCGTCTATTCAACGGCACAACACATATAGATTCTTGGGGAACTTATTTATCTGATACTTGGGCAGATCCATTGGGGATTGACTCTGAAGGTGTTGTCTTTACAAGAAATGATGATGCCGCAACCTTACCAAACACGGTATTTAATCTCGCCGACTGGACTTATGTGGATTGGACAGACTGTTCTGAAAATGATTATTCAGATATTGGCAATTTTGACTTTTCTACCGGTGTACCTCCTACTGTAACAGGAATCTCTTCTAGCACAACCAGTTGTAATGAAGTCACAATTTCAGTCAATGCCTCTGAAGGCTTCGTTGGAGTTGGAAGTAACCCCTTAGTATATGTTTGGTATGCTTATGACCCTGCAAATGCAGGTCTTGGATGGCAACTTATTACCAATGGTGGCATTTATAATGGTGCTGATACAGCCAACTTAGTAATCACAGATGCAGCTAGTGTTGCAGATTACCAGTTTTATTGCCAAGTAAGAGAAGATGATGCTACTTGTTATACAGCATCGGATGCGGTTCAAATCACAATAAGTACCGCGACTTGGGATGGCGTCAATTGGAATTGGAACGACGGCACAGCACAGAATACCTTGCCAAATTTAAGTACCAATGTAGTTATAAATGGTAACTACTCTACTGGTATAGGTGGTATTCAAACGAGTTTTAGCGCTTGTAATCTCATTGTCATTGGAGGAAATGCACTAACTATTGACAACAATACTTTTATTCAAATTCAAAATAACATCATAGCAAATGGCGACATCAATGTTTCTAGTCAAGGGTCTGTAGTTCAAATAGATGACTCAGGAACTGTTTCCGGTTCTGGAGTTATGCAGGTCACAAAACGAACTGCTCCAATGAATAATGCCTTTGAATACACGTATTGGAGTTCACCAGTTTCGAATGCTACAATAAACTCGGCCTTAGCACAAAGTGATGTTAATAGAAGATTTATTTTCAACGCACAGAATTATTTGGATGCAACCGCTGAGATAGGAAACAATAATGCAACGGTTGCAGGTCAGGACGATATTGATGACAATGGCGACGATTGGACACTTGTAGGTGGAGCAACGACCATGGAGCCTGGCGTAGGTTACGCTTCGGCTCACGACCCTACTCTCTTTGCAAGTACTCCTGGTGTTCCGCCCTATCAATTTGATTATATCTTCGAAGGAACTTTCAATACAGGTGTTATCACTGTACCTATTTATAGAAATGATAGTGAAATGGCTGATAACAACTGGAACTTCATAGGAAACCCTTATCCTTCAGCAATTGATGCTGATGACTTTCTAACCTTTAATTCGAGTATCGCCCAGACTGTCGGAGCAACAAATGGCGCTATATTCTTGTGGTCTCAAAACACCGCGCCAGATGGTAATGCCAATGGTAATCAAAACTTGAATTTTGCACAAGGTGACTACGCTATTATCAACGGAACTGGCGAAACAGCAGGTGGTGACGGCATTTCGCCATCAAGACACATACCTTCTGGCCAAGGCTTTTTCGTCGCCATGGACGATGCTGCTGCTTCAACTATTGTTAGCGGCTCAATTAGAACAACTGATATTGTTTTTAATAACAGCATGCGAGTCACAGGAAACAATGATTTATTTTTCAGAAACAATTTTAGTGAACAGCCTGACAAGTTATGGTTAAACCTTACTTCAGACAATGGTGTATTCAGTCAAATACTGGTTGCTTACATTGAAGGTGCAAGTAATAATTTTGATGGAATGTACTACGATGCCTTTAAAAATAAGTCTTCAAACCTGTACTCAGGTTTATATACTTCCATTCAAAATAGCGACAAAAAGTTTGCAATTCAAGGAAAGGACCCAAACAGTTTAAGTATTGATGAAATTATCGAAATTGGCTTTAACACTTCTATTCAAGAGCCGACCATTTATACCATTTCCATAGCACAATTCGAAGGTCAGTTCTTAAGCGAAAATCCTATTTACCTTAAAGACAAGCTCCTAAATACTATACATAATTTAAAAGAGTCCGACTACACCTTCACCTCAGAAGCAGGGGAATTCAATGATAGATTTGAGATTGTATTCCAAGACAATGCGCTTAGCACAAACGAATTTGACATCAACCCCAATGATCTTAAAATTGTGGAGTTAGGTAACGGACTCGTGGAGTTTAGCATTGCAAAAAACCATACGATAAAAGAGGTGGTGATATTGGATGTAATAGGACGGGAAATCTACAGACTTCCTGGCTCTAGTTCTGTAGAGGTCTATAATTTGGAAAAACTAACCAAAGCCGCATATATTGCACAAGTGGAATTGTCTAACGGTCAAATTATTACCAAAAAAGCCATTAAACGCAACTAGATAAAACATTAAAAAACCTTAAAAATTAAGGCTTTCTTTATGGTGTGTACTGGGCAGATATAATAAAATTTCTTCCAGGAGCTGCAATCCCAGAGGAATAAGGTCTATAACGTTGATCCGTAATGTTCTCGAGGCCCAAGGTTACATTAAACTTTTCGGAAAACGTATATTGGGAACGCAAATTAAGGGTGTACCAAGACGGCGAGTAGGGATTTCCATTGTCATCCTTGGCATAGATATAGTCCTTAGATAATTCGGAAGGTGCCAATTGGTTAAATGACAATTCATTATTGTACACCACAAAGGCATCTAAGAGCAACCTGTTCTTGTTCCAAATTAAATGGGTGCGTCCAAAATTTGGTGCCACGTGCCTTACAGGAACTTCTATACCATTATTATCTTCGGTACCACCAATAACATTATATTGGGAACGCAATTTTAAGGCTTCCGAAAAATTAACCTCAGCTCCAACCTCAAAGCCATAAATCCAAGCCTTAGAAGCATTTTGAACGGATTGCACCGTGCTTAACTCACCATCATAGATTATTTCTGTTTCGCCATTAAGCTCAGCATTCCTTCTTATTAGAGCATTGTCTAAAAAGGTGTAATAGGTTCCTAAATCCAAAAGGACCTTGTTCTCAAAATTCAATAGAAGACCTAACTCACCGCCATAAGCATATTCGGCATCCAAGTTATTATTTGGTATGACTACTGATCCAGGTTCTGAATCAAACACCTTACCTAAATCATCAATATTTGGCGCTCTAAAGGCCGTAGAAAGGTTAAACTTCCATTGAATGAGTTCGCTGGGAAACCATGAAATACCAGCAGAACCTGTTAAGGCACCTGTATTGATTTCGGACGTATCAAACGGCAGATTTAAAAACGCATTATTCGCATCAAAATTAGCCCTGGCACTTATTTGATTGTACCTCAACCCAGACTGGAATACAAATTTTGGATTCGCTCTATATTTAAAGTTGGCATAGGCCGCAGCAGATTGCCAGGTTGAGCCGTCTGGATAACGTGTTACATTGGGCTCACTTGTACCTTGATTAATGTCTTCTTCCCTGCTTTCTGAACCAATGGCATTAAAAACATATTCCAAGCCATACGAAAAACTTGTTTTTGCGGTCAATCGCTTTTCAAAATCAAGATTAAACGAAAACACATCAACATTCTCATTGCGCACTTCCCTTAAAGGTGATTGGAACCGTCTCACGATTCGGCTTTCCTTAAAATTCTGATAAGCAGCATTAGCCTGAAACTTGTCGTAAAGGTTGGATGAGCTACTTTGTTTGGTCACTTGAAAATTACCCATAAACCACTGCTGTGGGCCATAATCCCATTCTGCGGAGCGCAGGCCATCGCCATCTGGTCGTATGAGCCTATCATATCTTGGAAAATCTGATGTTGTGGTGAAATAAAGTCCCAAATCAAAATTTAAGTTCTCCATGGGCTTGTAGCGTACCTTTTGCATCAAGTTTATTTGGTCGTAGCCTGTTGGTATTTGCAGTTCTGGGTCTGGATTTTGAACTAGGATATCTTGGCCATTGGACCGCACAACGTAAGCCGTTCTTAAATAATCATCCGGACCATGACTTCCCATTCTTAGGTCATCAAAATCAGTATAGGTTACATTGGTGAGAAAGCCCCATTTTTCATAGCCCACATTAAAGTCTACATGACCTGTTTTTTCATTATTGGCGGTGGAAAATCGCGTCATAATTCCGGCTTTAAGTATGGGATTTTCATCTTGGGCAAGTTCCGGTTTTTTGGTGTAGAAACTCATTACACCACCAATGGCATCACTTCCGTAAATAACAGATCCAGCACCAAGGGTAACTTCGGTATGATCAACGGCCAAAGGATCGATGGAAATAACATTTTGAATATTTCCTCCTCTAAAAATAGCATTGTTCATCCTTACACCATCAACGGTTATAAGCAATCTATTGGTTGAAAAACCCCTTATCATGGGGCTGCCACCACCCAATTGGCTTTTCTGAATAAAGATATTGCCTGAATTATCGAGCAGGTCTGCACTGGTTTGCGGATTTGCAAAAACAATATCCTTGGCATCCAAGCTGATAATGGTTTGGGGAATGTCGCGTTTACGCTGTTCAAATTTAGAAGCTGAAAGAACGATTTGGGTCAAACTCTCTACGGTTGGTTCCAAATAAATCTTGAAGTTTGCTGAAGCAAGTTTAGCCTTTGTTGTTTCAATGCTCTTGTATAAAAAGTTATCGAAATACAGTATCTCGTTGGCACCAAAAATGTCTAGACTTACTTTTCCGTTTATATCGGTATATACAACCTTAGTTTTATCGCTATTGTATATGGTAACATTAGGAATAGGCACATTGGTTTCAACTTCTACAACAGTTGCTTGCTGTCCCATTGCAAATTGAAGGAAAAACACTAAAACCAAACTGAGTTTTACAACCCTATAGTTACATTTAAACTGCATATTATAACGTGCTAAAAACTTAATGAAACACATCATTAAAGACCTGTAAAGACTTCGGTTTTTTAAAGCCTTCCAAATGTAATTCAAAATAAAACAATAGCATATTTAAAAATGATTGCCGTTGTTCTGAATTGATTTTCAACTGTCCTAAAGCATCAAAATTTGTGCCTAAGAGCCGTTTCAAAAGGGTTAAATTAGTTCCTGAGATGGAGTAGATGCCATTATCCACATGTTCAAACACTCCAGACTGAAGATTAAAATAATTACTTTCTTGAGTTTCTTGATCGGGTTGAAAACCGAGATATCGTGTAAGCTTCAACAAGAACAACAAGTGGAAATTGGAATAGGATTCTTCTTCGTCTAAATACTGTAATGCCGTTTCAATGAAGTCATAAAGGCTTTCGTTCTTTTCTTCTTCATTAATGGCATAGGTTAGGACTTCAGCCAGAAACATAACTATAGCACTTTTGTGGATATTAGTATGTAAACTCCTGTAAATGAAATAGGGCTTTACTTCCTTAAAGTGATGCAAGGTTCTGTTCGGATAGAATTTTTCCTCTACATCAATTTGGGATAAAGGTTGAAAATAGACGGCTTTACGTGATGACCTTTTAGAGTTTAAAACCCCTTTGAGTATGTAACTAACTATGCCTCTTTCCTTGGTATAGCATTTAACGATGAGATCGGATTCGCCATATTTTAATTTAGAAAGTACAATACACCTGTTTTTGGTAAGCATAAAGTTTATCTAATGATTAAAACTTTTAGAACTTTGGTTTCAAAAGAATCTAAATCTGAAATTAGAATGAGGTAAACACCAGACCTCACCACAGCGTTTGCTAGATTTTTTCCATTCCATATGGCCGTACCACCATCAATGGCAAAATTGTAATTGGCCGCTGAGGACCTAAGATTTACATTAGACTGGGCTTCTGCCACCAAATTGCCTTCGATATCGGTAATCTTTATGTTCACGCGTTCGGTTAGGCCAGTTATTTTTATCCCCTTGGTAATATCATTTAAATCGTTAGAGCCCAACAGATTATATTCTGGCCTTACAGGGTTAGGATAGACGTAAGCTTCGTCTAAAGATTCTTCTGGTTGGGATCCTCCAGCCCTAAAGGAAAGTAAACCCCTTGTTGTTGCAATAAATACGGAGCCGTCCTGTGGATTTATGGACACATCAATAATTCTATTTGATGGCAAAGGAGAATTATCCGTAGTAAAATGATAAATGGTATTCTGGCCATCTGGCGAAAAATAGAACAGTCCAGAATCTACAGTTCCCACCCATTTATTATTTGAGCCATCTACTTCAATATCTGAAATGGTCTGTCCTGCAAGAAGTTCTTGCGGAATACCATCTTCTAAAACGATTATAGAACTAAGGCTTGGATTAGGATTATCATAAAACCCGGCTGTATTAAAAAGCACCCGCAAACCAGTAAAGGTTCCTACCCAAAGTTGGTTCCTGTTATCCACAGCCAAGGATGTAATACGCGGAAAGGGTACATTTTGCTCTTCCGTACTTAAGGTTCTTAAAGGACTATTGGTAATACTCTCATTGAAAGCATAGAGACCATTAGAATAGCCACCAATCCATTTAGTTCCTGTATTATCTATATCTATATCGTAGAACCCAAATTCTCCAGTTAGTGGGTCGTTATAAATACTGGAAAAATCATAGCCTTGCCAATTCCCTGTAGATGGGTCATAGGATTTAAGTGGGTTTGGTGCTCTTGATGTTAAGGACCACAATACGCCATTGGAATCGAAAGTGGAAGCGCTTACTCTAATACTCACCACATTTGGCGCATTAGGTACTACTAAGGATTCTAAGCCACTGTTACTTTCATTATAAAGAACCGTAGATTCAAAATTATCGATCTGCAAAATCCCATCTTGGAATGAGCTTATAAACAGTTGATTATTATTAAAAGGGTTAATAGAAATTGAATTAAGGTTTCTAGCCCCTAACAAACTGTCAAAAGGAATACTGAACCATTCCTCGTCCCTGTAATAACTAATTCCTCTTGCCCTTAGAGGTGAAGGATTGAACGACTCCGAATAATCACCGAAAGACGCCCAAACCGTACCTGTTTCTGCATTTAGTCTAAAAGTTTCATTAAATAAAGGACCATTTGGTTTTATATCTAAATACTCTGAACCTGAAGAAATATTTGTTAGAACTCCAAAATCTTGGCTCCCAATATATACAAATGTGCCTTGAATGGTAGCTGAAGAAAAGCTGGTATCAAATTCTTCATTCGGTACAAATGTATTGGCCAAGGCCAAATTAGTATCATAGATATAAATCGCAGCAGCCGTTGCATATATTAAGTTGTCAGCTCTTACCTCACTATCTAAAGGTAATGCCTGGAGAGTAGCTATAGAATTAAACGTACTCCCTTCTATCTCAAACAAATCGCTGTTACCTCTTACGGCATAGACGTTATTGTTAAAAGGATTAGCCGTAACAAAACTTCCGGGAATAAGAATATTCCATTCCTCAAAGTCAATTAGATTTGGACTATTAAGGTCTGCTATTTTTAAGCCATTATTGTTGGAACAAGCGGCATAAATGTTGCTACCTTGAATGGTAACTTGATTTACGCTGACTTGCGCACCTCCATTACCAATAAAGTAGGTGTCCCCAAACTCCAAGCGTTCTAAGTCATAAACTGAAATACCGTAATCCGTAGAGATGTAAATTAAACCCTCATTTTCAAAAAAGTGGTTGATTCTCTTATTAACTGGGGTAATATTATCCTGTTCTAAAATGTCAACAATTGTTAAGACAGATTCCTCTGAAACCAAATATAATTCCATCAATCCCGTTTCATAACCAATGAGGAGATAATCAAAGTCATTACTGTAATAAATCGTTGTAATTTGCTCTCCAGACAGACCCTCTACTGTAGTAATGGTTTCCAAATCATCAGTTAAGGGATCATATTTAAAAATAGCATTCTGAGCGGCTGCATAAATCGCATCATCGGAACTTACAACATCCACGATATCATTATAGGAGTAGTGGGATTGCCATAAAGCCGAAAAATTTTGACCCATCAGAAGATTAAAAAAACCGACAAAAACCCATAAGATGACTATGGCCCATTGCTTCATTACGCGAAAATTTGTCCAAATATATTTAATACTTAACGATTACAGGATTAGTTTCATATAAACTGACACAAAAAAAGCTCCTACGAAACCATAGAAGCTTTAATAAAATAATTTATGGGTTTTCTAAACAACACCTTGAGCTAACATAGCATCTGCTACTTTTACAAAACCTGCAATATTAGCACCTCTTACATAATCTACCGTACCATCATCATTTTTACCATACTGCACGCAAGAATCATGGATATTAGCCATAATATCCTTTAATTTTTCGTCCACTTCCTGACGTGTCCAACTGAGTCGTAATGAATTTTGACTCATTTCTAAACCTGAAGTTGCCACACCTCCGGCGTTAGAGGCTTTACCTGGCGCAAATAATATTTTCGCATTCTGGAAGGCGTGAATCGCCTCAGGCGTAGAAGGCATATTTGCACCTTCTGAAACACAGATACAACCATTAGAGATAAGCTGCTCTGCCTCTTCGCCATTAAGCTCATTTTGTGTAGCACATGGTAATGCGATGTCACATTTTACGGACCAAGGTCTTTCACCTTTAAAATACTGTGCATTAGGGTATTTCTCAACGTACTCACTGATACGACCACGCTTCACGTTTTTCAAATCCATGACAAACTTAAGTTTTTCCGTATCGATACCTTCCTCATCGTAGATATAGCCTCCAGAATCTGAAAGGGTTAACACCTTCGCTCCTAGTTCAATGGCCTTTTCTGCAGCGTACTGAGCCACATTTCCAGATCCAGAGATTGTTACTCTCTTACCTTCAAACGACTCATTTTTTGTTTTCAGCATATTATCAGCAAAGTAGACTGTACCATAACCTGTGGCTTCTGGTCTAATTAAGGATCCTCCCCAAGACTGACCTTTACCAGTTAAAACACCTGTAAAGGTATTTTTAAGTTTCTTGTATTTACCAAACATGAACCCAATCTCTCTTGCGCCAACGCCAATGTCACCGGCAGGAACGTCCGTATTGTGGCCAATATGTCTAAAGAGCTCTGTCATAAATGCATGGCAGAATCTCATAATTTCATTATCGCTCTTCCCTTTAGGATCAAAATCAGAACCTCCTTTGGCACCTCCCATAGGTAAGGTGGTTAAACTGTTTTTGAAGACTTGCTCAAAGGCTAAAAACTTCAAAATACTCGCATTTACAGTAGGGTGGAATCTTAAGCCTCCCTTGTAAGGACCGATAGCCGAATTCATTTGAATACGGTATCCTCTATTCACTTGAATCTCACCCGAATCATCAACCCAACAAACCCTGAACGAAATTAATCGTTCTGGTTCTACCATTCTCAAAAGAATATTTTTACCATGATAAATATCGTGCTGAACGATGTAAGGAAGTACCGTTTCAGCAACCTCCCTAACAGCCTGTAAAAACTCAGGCTCATGGCCATTGCGCTTTTCTACCATTTCTAAAAAAGCTTCAATTGTTTCTTTCATATAAGATATTATTAAGAAATTGTGATTATTAGGGCACAAATATACATTATCTGTAAAAATAACGCCTCAATTTTTTTATATTGTCAATTAATTTTTAAAATCGCTTCGGTGTAATAAAATTCTTCTCCCTAATAAGAAAAGCGCATTATATCCGTTTTGTTTTGTAGCTAACCGAGTTTTTATATATTTGTTTTACAACGGCCTAAACCAATTTTTATGGGCATATACATTAGGAAGGTGATTTTGTTAGTTGTACTGCTAGGTTCGGTGCAACAAAGCTTTTCACAATTAGGTTTTTCCCATGAAATTGGAGCTTTCATTGGCGGTGTTGCTTTTCAATCTGATTTTGGTGTTCGGCGGGATTTTGAAACCAATTCCGGTAATACGGGACTTGCTCTTGGTATTGTGCATTACATTAATTTTTCTTACCGTGCTGATTGTAATTGCTATTCCACGGATACCTACTGGAACGACCATTTTAAAATAAGAAGCGAGATTGCTTGGAACAAAACCCAACTTAACCATTTTGGCAAATGGGTAGATGACTCCAGAACCAGCGATAATGCAGATCGGCTAAGAGCGCACACCGGAGAAGCCGAAAATTGGGATATTGGTATGCAATTAGAGTATTTTCCTAGAAGCATTAGAGCTTTCCAAGCCGGCTCCTACTCCTTTGCTCCTTTTGCGGCCGCAGGCGTGCACTACGTTTGGTATAGTCCTAGCGTTGCAACAACTTATGGCACTGGAAATCCAGATAACCCAAACAACTATTACACCTTCTGGCAGCAAGCCTCTGGCGGCGACCCTTTTGTAAGCGATGAACCTGGTTCTACCTGGTCTGTAGTGGCTAGCGTTGGAACACGTTATAAATTAACTGTTCTTTCTGATTTATTTGTAGAGTTGCGCTGGCAGTATTATGGTGATGATTTTGTAGACGGCCTCAATCACAAACTAGATTCCAATAAAGCTAATGATTGGAACTTGTGGTTAAACTTTGGCTACATCTATTATTTAGATTAAATAATGGGACAAAAAAAGACGAGCATTACACTCGTCTCCTATCTTTTCTGCCGTCGTGGTTTTATCCTATAGCTTGTTTTAAATCTGTGATTAGATCATCCACATCTTCAATGCCGACGCTTAATCTAATTAAAGCATCAACTACGCCTATTTTTTCTCTTTCATCCTTTGGAATACTTGCATGGGTCATACTTGCGGGATGACCAGCTAAGGACTCTACCCCTCCAAGAGATTCGGCTAAGGTAAACACCTTTAGTTTTTCAACGATTCTTATAGCATCTTCATAACTGTTGCCTTTAGTTACAAAAGACACCATTCCTCCAAAATCTTTCATTTGAGATTTGGCAATATCATGGTTAGGGTGATCTTCCAATCCAGGCCAATAGACCTTTTCAATTTTTGGGTGCTTGACCAAATACTCGGCAACAGCTCTTCCGTTTTCACAATGGCGCTGCATTCTTACATGAAGGGTTTTTATACCTCTCAAGGCCAAGAAACTATCTTGTGGACCACAAACTGCTCCACTCGCATTTTGTATAAAGTAAAGCTTTTCTGCTAATGCTTTATCATTTACAACCAAGGCACCCATTACAAGGTCACTGTGACCTCCTAGATATTTTGTGACGGAATGCATCACAATATCTGCACCTAGGTCCAAAGGTTGCTGCAGATAGGAGGTTGCAAAGGTGTTATCCACGGCAAGCATAAGATCGTAAGCTTTGGCAATTTTTGCGGTAGCCTTGATATCAATAATATTCATCATTGGATTTGTTGGTGTTTCAACCCAGATTAACTTTGTGTTTTCATTGATAAAGGCCTCCATTTTTTCGGCACTTTCCATTCCTACGAAATGAAATTTTATGCCAAAATTTTCAAATATTTTCGTGAACAGTCGGTAGGTACCTCCATATAAATCGTTAGTTGAAATCACTTCATCTCCAGGGCTTAAAAGTTTTAATACCGCATCAATAGCAGCCAAGCCAGACCCAAAAGCCAATCCATAAGTACCGTTCTCTATACTCGCCAATGCCTTTTCTAAAGCATGGCGTGTTGGATTGTGAGTTCTTGAGTATTCATAGCCTTTATGACC
>CAZGDG010000002.1:61751-84599 GCA_964524415.1 uncultured Flavobacteriaceae bacterium | reverse complement strand
TATCTGCCGTATAAAAATTCACGATATTTTTGGTGATTTTAGAAAAACCCACTTCGGGAACAGTATCGATGGCATCAATGGTCATATTCTGCGCAAATGCAAGATTATTTTTTGTCTCTGGGTCGTTAGGTGAGAGCAATAGCGCTTTTTCATAATAAAATATGCTCGGTGCAATATTGTTTAATTTATAGTTGGCATTGCCTAAATTAAAGTATAGCTCTGCAGACTCTAAACCTGAGTCTAAAATAGATTTATAAAGGTCTATTGCTTCTGCATATTTGGCGTCATTGTATAAGGCATTGGCATTTTCGAATCGTTCCATGTTTTTTTGAGCAAACAAGATGCTTGCTGCAAAGGATACTATTATGAGTAAAAGGCACTTTTTCATCTATCTCAATTGTTTATCAATTAATGAAATTGTTTTGGCTGCCTTGTCATAATCATTTTGCATCGTTACTTGGGTAAACGGTGTATATCTTGCCAATTCACAGTTTTCTAGTATAGACATAAACGCACTAACAGCGGATTCTTCTGCGCCTCTATCACTTAATAACTGACTTATTTTTTCTTTATTGAAATCGCTTGTTTCAATATTAAGTTTGGCCTTAAGATAATTGTGCAAAGCTTTCTCCAAGGCTACATAGAATGCCTCTTTTTGATTGAGGTTCTTTTTAGCCTTGCTAAGGTACTTTTTTGCCAATTTATCAGCTTTTCTTATTCGATTGCCTACGACATCTGCATCTAATTTCTCTTTTCGTTTTCTGAATAAAACAGCTAAGGGAATCGTAAAGAAAGGTAAAAGCAATAGTGCCCAAAACAGCTGAGATTTAAAAAAGGCTTTTGTAAACCTTTCTTTCAGTGTTGTAGACGTTTTAATAAATGCAAACGTATTTGTGGTGGTATTTATAGGTTGTTTAAGTGCTGAAGGTGTCTTTGGCTCATTAGAATTAAGGGCTGCTGTCGGTCCTTCTAGGACATCGATTACAATTTCATCTGAAGAAATTCGCTTATAGGTTTCAGTAGAAAGGTCAAAATAAGAAAACGATACCGATGGGATTGGGTATTTCCCTTTGTACTGAGGTACTATCGTATAGGTATCTGAAATGTTTCCCTGCATACCAGTGATACTTGTCCTCACATTTTCTTTATGCTCTGGCTCAAAGACCTCTAGAGAACTGGGTGTTGTTAACTTAGGAAGCTCAAACAATTTGAGGTTACCCTTGCCGCTGACCTCAACCTTGGCCTGTAAAGACTCTGTAGCATTTAATTCTGTTTTTGAGGTTGTTACTTCTAAGGAAAAATCACCGACGGCCCCTTTAAAGTCAGCAGGTTTTCCTTTTTCCGGTAATGGTTTCACATTAATGGTCCTACTACCAGCGGTAACTGTTTGTGGCACCTTGGTCATTAAAGCTCTCCCAAAAATATCTGTTCTGTTGGTGGGTACCTCAACAGTAATATCTAGCACCAGAGGCTCAATTTTTAATTCTCCTGATTTTTGAGGATACAATACTGTTTTTCTCAATACTACGTACCTGTAATCTTCTCCCTTATACTTTCCGTTTTGGATATTGAGGCCTTTTATTTCAATATTCTGGCTCCAAAAATCATTGTATCTTGGGTTGTCTTTCTCTCTCCAATTACTTACACCTGTTTCCGGCGACACATAAAGCTTATAAACTACGGTTATAGCTTCATTTAAATAAGGGTTGGTTTTAGACACCTCAGCCACGAGATGTATTTTTTCAGAGGCTATATCCGAAGCATCAGGAGGTCCGTTGGGCTTATCTACGGCTGCCGTAACAGTAATGGTAACCGGAAAAGTTTTATAAATCTCACCTTCAATTTCTATTTTAGCTTGTTTTATGGTAAAGGTGCCGCGTTTTTGAGGGGAGAGAAAATAACTATATGTTTTCTTATAAGACCGTTTCCCGTTAAACCAAGAATTGCTTACCGATGTATTTGGCCCACCAACAACATCAAAACCTTCAAAACTTGGAGGGACAAAATTGTCTCCGTCCTTGTTCATCTCAAAATCAATCCTTAGCCTTTCGTTAACACCAAGTTTATTCTTGCTCACTTTTGCTTCAAATTTTACTTGGGCAAAAAGAGATGTGCTTGCTGCAACAGCTAAAAAAATATATATGAAAAATTGTTTAACAGTCATAGGTAAATATAGAGCACTTAAATTCCAACAAAGCTTTATCTAAAATTGCTTTACCAGTCTTTTTCGGTTTTTACTTTTGCTCCTTTTTGTTTTTCCGCATTCATTTTGGCCTGAACTTTTTGTTCTTGGTTTTGCATGGCCTCTAAGATGTTCTTAATTTGTTGCGGAGACATTTGGCCTGGCTTTGGTTTAGGTTTTTTATTCTTGTCCTTGTTCTCTTCATCGCCTTTTCCATTATCATCTTTATCGTCCTTTGGCTTTCCGTTCTCATCTTCCTCTTCATCTCCCTTCTTTTTATCTTGATCGCCTTTATCTTGTTTATCTTCATTCTCCTTATTCTCGTCCTGCTTTTTTTCCTTATCCTCTTTATCTTGTTCTTGTTCCTTATTTTCGTCCTTTTTATCGTCTTCTCCGCCTCCATCTTTTTGTTGTTCTGCACATTCTTTAGCTAAGGCATAATTATAACGGGTTTCTTCGTCATTGGGATTATTTCTCAGTGCATTTTTATACGCTTCGGCAGCTTGCTTACAGTTTTTATTCTCCATTAAAAAATTACCGATATTATGGTAAGCGCGATGTTTTTCTTCTTTGGTCTTAGCACTTTTAGCTGCCTGTTCTGCTCGAAAAAGTGCTTCGTCTAAATTTCCTTTCTTGTAAAGTCCGTGTGCTAAGTTGTATGAACCAACCGCCTTGTTAGGTGCTTTGGAAATTGCTTTTCTGTACTCCATTTCTGCCTCTACAAAATTATCGTTTTGAAGCAGTTCGTTACCTTTATAAACAAGGGCATCAGCCTTTTTTAAGGTTTTAGAATCAGCATTAGCGATACTCTGGGAAAATCCCAAAACACTATAGAAAGTTACCGTAAGTACTAATATATATTTCATCGTTCTTCTGCCTTTTCCTATTCTAAAATTAGTAAAGCCAATTTATAATTGAGTTAAAGAATTTCTAAATAACTCCAAACCCTCTTTTAAATTGACGCCTCGTTAAACAAGTTTAACCTTTTTAGCCATTCCGTTTTACGTTCTAGCAAAAAGATGTCTATGAGGAAAAATAGAATGGCCATGCCCAAAAACCATTGAAACTGGTCTTTGTAATCTGCAATTTGTTTTGACTCAAATTCTTTTTTATCCATTCGTTCCAAAACCTCTTTAATGGTATCTACAACTTCGCTTGTATTTCTTCCGTTTATGTAAACACCATCGGTTTCTTGCGCAATCTCGCGAAGTGTACCCTCATCTAACCTTGTTATAACTGTTTCTCCGTTTGAATCTTTTTTGTAGTTTAAGACCACGCCATTTCTTTTAATGGGTATTGGTCCACCTTTTACGTCTCCTACGCCAATGGTTAAAATCCTTATGCCTTCTTCTTTGGCTTCCTCTGCAATATCTACAACCTCCCCTTCATGATCTTCTCCATCTGATATTATGATTAAAACTCTATTGGTTTGCTCCTCATCGTCATAATAGGTTTTGGCCAATTGAATGGCTTCTCTTATTGCTGTACCTTGAGAAGACAACATGTCGGTATTCATGTTTTGCAGGAACATTTTAGCCGAAGCGTAGTCTGTTGTTATGGGCAATTGTGGAAATGCCTTCCCTGCATAAGCAATAATGCCTACGCGATCACTTGCCAAATTATTGATTATTTGAGCTACAAGTTGTTTGGATTTCTCTAATCGGTTAGGAGCAATGTCCTCGGCAAGCATACTTTTAGAGACATCAACTGCAAAAACAATATCTACACCTTGACTTCTTACGGTTTCTAGTTTAGTGCCTATCTTGGGATTCACCAGTGCAAGCGAGAGACAGCCAAAACCAGCGCAGAGTACAAGTATTTTCAAAATACTTTTAAAGAGGGATTGGTTAGGGCTCAACCTTTCTAATAACCTACGATCTGCAAATCGCTTCTGAGCTTTACGGCGCCATAATTGCAACCATAAAAACAAAATAAATATTGCTGGAATAAGCAAAAGTGTCCAAAACCATATTTTCTCGTCTATTCTAAACAAAGCTTCTAAATATTGTATGTCTTAACAACAATTCTATTAATAACAACAGTCCTGCAACCAGTACAAGGGGTCTGTATTTTTCTTCGTAATTATAATATTTTCGTTCTTCTATTTCGGTTTTTTCAAGCTTGTTGATTTCATTATAGATTTCGGCTAGCTTCTGGTTGTTGGTCGCTCTAAAATAACGCCCACCTGTTGCTTCGGCAATTTCCTTTAACAAATCCTCGTCTATTTCAACCTGTTGGCGTCCATACCTAAAAGTTCCATTGGGATTGATGGCTACGGGTGAAAGCGCCATACCGTTTGTTCCCAAACCTATCGTATAGGTCTTTATACCGTATTCAACGGCCAATTCACTAGCAATTTTTGGGTCAATAAATCCAGAATTATTGACACCATCCGTTAATAAAATAATGACCTTACTTTTCGCTCTACTATCTTTTAAACGGTTTACGGAAGTTGCCAAGCCCATTCCAATAGCAGTACCGCCTTCTATAATTGTATTATACTTAATATCTCTAAGAGACCTAAGCACAAGTCTTTTATCTGAGGTGATCGGTGTTTTTGTGTAGGCTTCACCTGCATATTCTACGAGTCCAATTCTATCGTTTGGCCTACCGTTTATAAAATCTGCCGCAACTTCTTTAAGCGCTTCCAAGCGATTTGGTCTTAAGTCTTTTGCCAACATACTTGCGGAAACATCTATAGCCATTACAATATCAATTCCTCTTGTGGTTTTGGTGCGTGTAGAAACGTCTACCGTTCTAGGTCTTGCGATAGCCGTAATTAACAAGGCCAAAGCCAATAACCGAAACGCAAAAAGCACGTGTCTTAATTTTGACCAAATTTCAGAACCACCACTAAATCCCTTTGTACTCGAGATATTTAGTTCTGCGGTCTGTTTCTTATGTTTTAAAACATACCAGAGCAGCGCCAGTGGCAACACCAGCATTAACCAGAACAATTCCTTATTTAAAAATTCTATATTCTCAAGCATTAGTTCTCGTCTTCTTTTGCCAGCTCATCTGGAATTAATTCTATAGAATCCACCACTCTTTTAACAATATCATTGGCATAGTCATCATCTACACGCCACACTAAAACAATTTGCTGAATAACTTCTTGCGTTGTAAAGCTGTAGATGGCATATTCACTCGGTGCAAAATCATCTGATTTTTTTGTTGGAAACTCTGCATTTCCGTAGGTTTTTAAACCTTCAGCTCCGTTTGGTGTTGTATATTTATCTGTTTTTGTAAGAATGTTTCTTACGCCTTCTTCTTCCCAACGTTTCAAGTTGCCTTCAACAACAGTGCTCATGTTCAGAGCCTTTTGTTCATCTACTGATTGGGCTTGCGTTTGTTTTACTTTTGATGTACCAATTTGAATGAACAAAGGAGACGTCAAATCTCCAAAAGCAAATAGAGTTGTTTCAATTTTTGAATTATCGCCTCCAAATGCTGCCGAATCCAATCGCCGAAGCACTTCTGGAGTTTCTATCCAAATTGGAGGAAAACCATAAGCACTATCAACCCATTCTCCTTCTAAAAGCGCTTTATTGTCGTTTCCGAATATGGTATCGTTGACGTACCCAAAACCGTACTTTATTCCAAAACCTGCATAGGTCAGTGCCAATAAACTTGTTGCAATGACAGCAGACAGTATAATTTTTCGTTGTCTTTTTTTGTTTTCCTGCTCCTGCTTGTAAGCCAAATCCAATAATTTTTCTTCTTCAGTGGGCTCTGGCAGACATGATTTTATATTATCTATTTCCTTAGCTACCGTATTTTTATCTATTTCAGCCAGGGCCACTTCTGGAGCGGACTTTGCAAATTTTACCAAGTCAGCACGCTTTAAAACTGTTTCAATATTGTTTAAAGTGGCTTTTGTAAACGGGAATTGATTTCCATCTTTGAGCAGATTGAGGCGATCCATCAATTCGTCCGTTGTACTCTCCATCGCACGATCATAGACTTTTTCGTCCAAGTATTTTCTAATAATGAAGGTTAATTCTGAGTAATATTCTTTGATCTTGTTAACCCTTAAGAGCTGTTTTTCTTCAAGTTTTTCAATAGCCAATTTTGCACGTTCATAAGGAGGTAAAAGGGCAATTTCTTCTTCCTCAGTTAACGGTTTTTTACGCCAGACTATCCAATAGATGAGGAAAGCACCAAGAGCTACAAGCAATAAGCCCAATAATAACCATATCCACCAATTGCTCGATGTTTTTTCTACCTCGATAATCGGTTTGATGTCGTAGAGTTTTTGTTTGGTTGTATCTACCTCTATAGCATTTACCCTCACCTTTAGGGAATCTGTAAAATGAATGTTGTCTCCAACAACAATTTTCTGTCTTGGTATGGTATAGGTTCCCGAATCGAACTGAGTTAACTTATAGATTCTAGAAAGAACTATTTGAGAGGCATTAAGTAAGGAATCTATTTCAGAAGCTTCCACCGCTTCAAGAGGCAGAAACGTTTGACCTTCTGGAAAAACAACAACAGAGGAGGAATCTGTTTCTACTTCAATTTTGTAATTAAACTGTTCTCCAATGCGTATGGTCGTTGTGTCTATCTCTGAACGTACCTGCGCCTGAGCTGACTGCACTAATAAAAACACAAATGCAGCAAGAACGAAAATGCTCTTACTCTGAACTCGCTTGTTTTTTATGTTCTTTAGCTTTTGTCTCATTTTATATTTAGCCGCGCTGCTTAAAATAACCCAACAATTTCTTTACATAACTCTCATCAACCCTACAGCTAATCGTACCAGCACCAGATTTAGTAAAACTGTTATTAAAATACTTTACTTTATCTGCATAAAATTTAGCGTAATTGTCTCTCACTTTTTTTGATGCGGTATTCACCAACTTTAAAGCACCTGTCTCCTCATCTTTCATTTGAACCATCCCAATATTTGGTAATCGTTCTTCGTGTCTATCATAAATCCTTATTCCTGTAATATCGTGTCTGCCTGAAGCAATTTTCAAGGTGTTTTTATAATCATCTGCAATGAAGTCTGAAAGCACAAAGACAATAGCTTTTTTCTTCATGACACTAGACAGGAATTTTAATGCCTCCGTAACATTAGTTTTTTTGCTTTTAGGTTCAAACTCCAAAAGCTCTCTAATGATCCTCAATACGTGAGACCGCCCTTTTTTCGGCGGAATGAACAGTTCTATCTCGTCCGAAAATAAAATAAGGCCAATCTTATCGTTATTCTGTGTAGCAGAGAAGGCTAAGGTAGCAGCGATTTCGGTAACAATCTCATCTTTAAACTGACCCTTGGTGCCAAAAAATTTACTTCCAGAAACATCTGCGAGCAACATCATGGTGAGTTCTCGCTCTTCTTCAAAAACCTTTACAAATGGTTCATTGTAACGCGCTGTAACGTTCCAGTCTATATTTCTAACATCGTCACCAAATTGATACTGTCGTACTTCGGAAAAGGTCATTCCTCGCCCTTTGAAGGTAGAATGATATTCACCACCAAAAATATGATCAGACAAGCGTCTTGTCTTAATCTCTATTTTTCGTACTTTTTTTAGAAGTTCTTTAGTATCCATGTTTCAGTTTCCAGTTGGCAATCGTCATTTACAAGTAACTACAAATCAGCAATGAGTTGATTGTCTAACTCCGATTATTGATTTACTGTAAACTCATTTTATGGTACTTCAATTTCGTTTACGATTTTGTTAATGATGTCTTCTGAAGTTACGTTTTCAGCTTCAGCTTCGTAAGTAATGCCTATTCTATGGCGCAGGACATCATGAACAACAGCCCTTACATCTTCTGGGATGACGTAGCCTCGCCTTTTTATAAAGGCATAACACTTTGCTGCATTTGCTAAGTTGATACTTCCTCTTGGCGATGCACCGAAAGAAATCAATGGCTTTAAATCGCCCAACCTATAGTTCTCAGGGTATCGGGTGGCAAAAATGATATCTAGGATATATTTCTCTATTTTTTCGTCCATATAAACCTCACGTACTGCTTCTTGAGCACTTAAAATTTGTTTTATGGAGACTATTGGATTAATCTTATCGTAATTTCCTTTAAGGTTGGCCCTAACTATTAATTGTTCTTCCTCTATTTTGGGGTAGTCTATTACCGTCTTAAGCATAAATCGGTCTACCTGGGCTTCTGGTAAGGGATATGTCCCTTCTTGTTCAACCGGGTTTTGGGTTGCCATTACCAAAAAAGGCTTCTCCAATATAAAAGTTTCATCTCCAATGGTTACTTGTTTTTCTTGCATGGCTTCCAACAATGCCGATTGTACCTTCGCTGGCGCTCGGTTAATCTCATCAGCAAGAACAAAATTGGCGAAAATAGGACCTTTCTTGATAGAAAAGTCATTCTCTTTTATGTTGTAGATTAAGGTTCCAATAACATCTGCAGGCAAAAGATCTGGTGTAAATTGTATTCTGCTAAAACTTGCGTCTATGGCTCTAGACAGCGAGTTTATAGCTAAGGTCTTTGCAAGTCCCGGAACACCTTCTAACAAGATGTGACCTTGGCCCAAAAGTCCAATAAGTAAACGCTCAACCATATGTTTTTGGCCTACGATTACTTTATTCATCTCAAGAGTCAACAAGTCTATAAACGCACTTTCCTTTTCTATTTTTTCATTAATTGCCTTAATGTCTACTGTACTAGTATCTTCCATCATATTTAGGTTTTAGAGAAGTTTATTGGTGCTATTTCTATTGAACATGCAAAGTGTTAAATTATTTCGGGAGTTGCTGTTAATTATTGGTTAAAAAAAAGCGCATTTTCAAATGGAAAATGCGCTCACAATAGCTTTAGATTCAGGCTATTCAAATGAAACAGTATCTAGCGTTGTGGTCTCTCCTACCGCTACCGTAACATTCTCTATAATTACTGGGTCAAAAGTTGAATTGACGTCTGGTGTTATGGTAACCGTATAAATCCCTTCTGGAAGACCTGAAATTTGGAAATTACCTATGTCATCTACAAAAGTTGAAGCTGTAATATTTTCGTTTGACGCCTCAATTTCTGCTACCAATCCTTGGGGTAAAATATTACCCTCAATATTTCCCGAGTTTATATCCAGGTTGGCTCTCAAAACAGGCTTCAGGATAATATTTCCAGAATTTCCTGCAACTACTATTGATTCATCTACATCGAAATCGAGAATGAAATTATAATCAAATCCTGCAATTATCTCTTGGTCTACCATTACCTTGAGTCCAGATTGCTGTGCGCTCGGCGTGCTTAGCGGTCTAGCCTCTGTTTCACCGTGTAAGACAATAGTATTGTCTTCGCCTAAAACCAATCGAATTTGCTCTAGCGTTCCGGCTTCGATGCTTTCGTTATCTACTAATGGCAAATTCACGCCTCCTGTAAGTTCTAATAGATCGTAGATTCCTGGCTCTATAACACCAATGGATAACCAATCATTATCATTTTCTTCAGAGCTTCCGTTATCGTATTTAATTCTTACATCCTGTATATCAATAAATACATGGTCATAGTCTCCAGGATTATCAACTAATTTTATAGATAGGCTAGCGTCTTCCTGGGCGGAGCCGTTTGTAGTAGGATTATCGCTATTATCACAAGATATTATAACACTTAGAAAGGTTATAGTTAGTATTTGTTTTAATATTTTCATAATTGATGTTTTTTGCATTTATATAGATACGTTTAAAACCACCTGACTAGATGACTTATGTCTCACAAAATTAAAATTTTATGATAGTCGATGAAAATATTAGTGCTGCTCAAGAATAGTATTCTTTTATCCTTAAGATCCGCTATTGCTTATCATTTTGACTATTTTTATACAGTAAAAAGCTATTAATTTAAAACCGATCTATCGTGAGGTATTCTAGAATCATCGCAGGGACGATGTCTTGGGGACGCTGGGGTAAATCTCTTTCCTACAAGGATATGTGTGAACGCATTGAACATTGTGTAGCACATAACATTACCACATTTGACCATGCTGATATTTATGGGGGCTATACTACGGAGGCAGAGTTTGGAAAAGCCTTAACTGAAACTGGTATAGACCGTGAAAACATCCAGTTGATTTCTAAGTGCGGCATTCAATATGTGTGTGAAAATAGGAATAATACGGTTAAACACTATAACTACACTAAAGATTACATTATTTGGTCCGTAGAAGAATCCTTAAAGCACCTAAATACCGAATATTTAGATTTGTTATTACTCCATAGACCTAGCCCTTTAATGAATCCCGAAGAAATAGGAGAGACCATTACCATTTTAAAAAAACAGGGGAAAATAAGGTCTTTTGGTGTTTCAAATTTTACGCCATCCCAAATGGACCTCATCGGTCTGCGCATGGATGTTGATGTAAATCAGATTGAATTTTCCTTAACTCAGCACTTCGCTATGCACGATGGCACTCTAGATTACATAAAATCAAATGGAATTACACCCATGGCCTGGTCGCCATTGGGTTCTGTTTTTAGAGAAGAAAATGAAAAAACAAAGCGTATACGTGAACAACTCGGTGCATTATCATCTAAATATGAGGCCACGGAAGATCAGCTTCTATTAGCTTGGATTATGAAACATCCTGCAGGCATAATTCCAGTCGTTGGAACAACTAATAAAAACCGACTGAAACAAGCCATGGATGCTTCAAAGATTGATTTAGAACTAGAGGATTGGTTTCTTATTTTAGTGGCCTGTCAAGGCCATAAGGTCCCTTAAAAACTATTAAAAATGAGTAAGATTGCCTTAATTACAGGAGCAACAAGTGGTATTGGGCGTGCTACCGCGCAAGAATTTGCAAAACATGGAATAAAATTGGTGCTTTGCGGGAGGCGTCAGCAGCGCTTAGACGATTTAAAAGAATCACTTTCAAAGAAAACAGAAGTCCATACCTTAAACTTCGATGTGCGGGACAGAGAAAAAGTTTTAGAAGCGATAGCTTCTCTGCCTAATGATTTTAAAAAGATTGATATTTTAATTAACAATGCAGGAAACGCCCATGGCTTAGACCCAATAGAACGCGGTAATCTAGATGATTGGGATGCTATGTTAGACATTAACGTAAAAGGCTTACTGTATGTGAGCAAAGCCGTTATTCCTGGGATGACTGAGCGTCAGTCCGGCCATATCATTAACATTGGGTCCTCGGCAGGAAAGGAAGTGTACCCAAAAGGAAATGTGTATTGTGCCAGTAAACATGCTGTGCTAGCCATTACCGAAGGTATGCGAATAGATTTAAATCCATATGGTATTAAGGTCAGTGCTATCAATCCTGGGTTGGTTGAAACGGAATTTTCTAAGGTTAGGTTTAAAGGTGGCAAAGAGGCTGATTCGGTTTATTCTGGCTATAAAGCTCTGCAAGCAGAAGACATTGCTGAAATTATTTATTTCACCATAACTAGGCCTGCACATGTTAACTTGGCAGACGTCTTGGTGTTTCCAACAGCACAAGCAAATTCTGTCACCGTTAAAAAAACCTAAGACCACAACCCCTTGATCAACAAACGACTTCTCATAAAAAACCTTTTGGCTCATAACGATGAGAATAGCTTCTACGACAAGAAACGTAAAATAGACATAGGTCATAAAGAAGGAAAGGCCAAATTCTTAAAACATGTTTGTGCACTGTCTAATAGCAATCCAAAAAACAACTCTTACATTGTTATAGGTATTCAAGATGAAGACAATCAAATCATTGGCGTAGACTTTTTTGATGATAGTAAAATTCAAAACCTTATTAACGCCCACCTCGATAATCCTCCGATTGTACAGTACGAAAACATTCCCTTTCCACACTTACCAGACGATAAGGTGGTTGGGTTGGTTACCATTAGACCCATCGATGGCATAACATCCTTAAGAAAAAACATTTGGAAGTATTATGGTGGTTCTGTCTTCTTTAGAGAAGGAAGTATTAGCATGCCCAAGGTGTTTGATATTGAAATAAAGGACATCAATTCCAGATTGGTTTCAGCAATTGAAAACCACGCCAAAAATAATATCGAATTAACGCTTAATGGCGTTTTTGATTTTATGAATAAAAGACGAGACTTTAATCCACAGTATCACGTTTTCAAAGAGTATTTTGTGTTATGCTGGTCCGGAAGCAAAAAAGAAGTTAAAAATGAAACCTTTTATTCGCGTGTTGATATAGAATTAATTAATGAGCAAGTGCGCTTATTTTATTCTGCCCTGGATGAAGTTGCCATAAGTTATGACGACAGATCTTTTAAAATCATAGAATACGTGCGATTAGGGCTTCAACAATCTTTCAAATATTATAAACTGGAAGAGACCCTCATTACTTTTGAAGATAATGCTAACTATTCCATAGACGCCAAATTAATTTTTGAGCCACCTCAGTTTAATAGAAAATTGCTGCATCATATTTATAACACTAATAACGCCATCCTAGAGAAGCTCGAAAAAAATATGCGTTTGGCTCCTCACGAAATTTCTGATTTAGAAAACCTAGCTGCGAGTTACCTCATCTGCTATCTCAATGGTTTTGATGAAGCACTTCCAAAACTAGACTACATTAAACCCTATCTTAAGCGGCAAAGTAGAAATTTATACCAATCTTATAAAGATACCATGCGAATATTACGTAAGGTTAAGTACAGTTAAACAGTTGATTTTCATTTATATTCATCTGCTTTTTTTGCAAATCATCGGATAAAAAATAAGCACCCTGCATTTGATACATTTTTTTCTGCCATTCATCATAAAATTTGAAATGAAAAAATAATATTATGCAACTTTGTTAGGCTATTAATCAATTATATAACCTTGTTTCATAAGAGAGCTGTAGAGCTTGTTGAAGCAAGGTTTTTTTGAGCTATTTTAGGTAACATTGATTTCAGTTTGTTCTTAAATAACCACTCTAGTCACTTTACAATAAAAAAAACCGCTTCTATTAAGAAACGGTTTTTAAATCAAAGTATATTCTGTTTTTCCTATAAATCAAACTTTATGCCTTGCGCTAGCGGAAGTTCTGTAGTATAGTTAATAGTGTTGGTCTGTCGTCTCATATAGATTTTCCAAGCATCAGAACCGGATTCACGGCCACCTCCTGTTTCTTTCTCACCGCCGAAAGCACCTCCAATTTCTGCACCAGACGTACCTATATTAACATTGGCAATACCGCAGTCGCTCCCAGCATGGGACAAAAACGCTTCTGCCTCTCTTAAATTATTGGTCATTATTGCCGAAGACAAGCCCTGAACAACATTATTTTGAATGTCTATCGCATTATTGACATCGCCCGAATACTTAATAAGATAAAGTACGGGAGCAAAGGTTTCGTGCTGCACGATATCAAAATCATTATTGGCTTCTGCTATAGCCGGCTTAACATAGCAACCACTTTCGTAGCCCTCTCCAGATAGCACACCACCTTCTACAATAAGCTTACCGCCTTCTGCCACAACTTGCTCTAGAGCCTTCTTATACATGGCCACGGCATCAGTGTCAATTAATGGCCCAACATGATTAGATTCATCTAGAGGATTACCAATTTTTAGTTGCTTGTAAGCGTCTACTATGGCATTTTTTACCTTATCGTAAATAGATTCATGGATAATAAGACGTCTTGTACTTGTGCAACGCTGTCCTGCAGTTCCAACTGCGCCAAAAACTGCACCGATTACAGTCATTTTAATGTCGGCATCTGGAGTTACAATGATTGCATTGTTGCCACCAAGTTCCAATAAGGTCTTTCCTAAGCGACCTGCAACTTCCTGGGCTACTATTTTTCCCATTCGAGTAGAGCCTGTTGCCGAAATCAATGGAATTCTTTTGTCTTTGGTCATAAATTCCCCAACGCGATAGTCGCCATTTATTAAACAAGAAATTCCTTCTGGCAAGTCATTTTGGGCAAAAACCTCAGCAGCAATGTTTTGGCACGCAATTCCGCAGAGTGGTGCCTTTTCTGAAGGTTTCCAAATACAAACATCACCGCAAACCCATGCTAGGGCCGTATTCCAAGACCAAACTGCTACTGGAAAATTAAAAGCCGAAATAATCCCAACAACGCCAAGCGGATGGTATTGTTCGTACATACGATGACCTGGACGTTCGCTATGCATCGTAAAACCATGCAATTGACGTGATAGTCCCACAGCAAAATCACAGATATCTATCATTTCTTGTACCTCGCCCAGACCTTCCTGATAGGATTTACCCATTTCATAAGAAACTAATTTGCCTAAGGCTTCCTTTTTTTCGCGTAGTTTATTCCCAAATTGTCGTACAATTTCCCCACGCTGTGGTGCAGGCATGAGTCTCCAAGTTTTAAATGCGCTTGTCGCAGCAGCCATTGCTTTATCATAATCAGCTTTTGTAGTAGACTTAACTTTTGCTATCAACTGTCCGTCTACGGGCGAAAAGCTCTCAATAATATCTCCGTTTGAAAAATTCTGGGATCCGGTTGAAGTCCCTTCATTTACTGCGCTAACACCTAGATGCTCTAACGCTTCCTTTATTCCGAAATCTGTAGCAACTGCTTGCATTTATATATGGTTTTTATGAATTATTAAAATTTGATACGAAGTTACTAAGAATCCCTCAAATTCAACCATTTTAAAAACTTAAATACTTAACATCTAAGAAACTCCTTAAAATAGATTTAAGAAGATTTTAACGACATAATAAAATCTAGACTACGAAATAAATCCGTACATAATACTGTAAGTATTTACGCCTTATCTTCTTTCTCCTTCTGGACTAAAAAATAGGAATAACCGCTGAATTAAAAACCCAAATGTTATGAAAGTTACAAGCATTCTTCTTACGGTATTTCTATGCTGTAGTTCGTTTTTATTAATCGGTCAAAATCCATTTTTTGTGACGGCAGATAATGGTTTAACCGTTAGAGAGCAGCCCGACCCCAAAGCTAGACGCGTAGGAAAATTAAATTATGGGGAAGCTATCGAAGTTATTGAAACCACAAATATCAACCTTGCCATTGTTGATGACGGTGAACAAATTGAAGGCCAATGGGTAAAAATGCAGTCACCCTCTATCAAAGGATATGTGTTTAATGGATTTCTATCTCCAGAAAAGTTAGAAGAGCCTATTGAGCTTAGGCATTACGGACTTACAATGCGATTTAAAAACCTAAAAACCAATGACGAATTTAAACGCCATACCTTGCACGACAAGGATACTATTAGAATTAACGTGGCCCTAGGAGACTCTCCTGAAGGAAAAATAATCACTATCAATAATAAGGGCTATAAACACATCAGTATTTTTCAACGATTTGAAAACAGCGTTACCATAATGAATGAAGGTCCTCATTGCGACCTTACGGAATGGAAACATTATTACTCGTCTTGGGAGCCTTTACAAGCTATCTCCAAAACTAAATTTAAAACCCTCCAATATAGCTCAGCTCAAAGACGTCAATTCATGGATATCGACATTAACCAATTAAAAACAGAAGTGGAGAAAAAATGCGGAAAAGACTGGCATAATTACGTAAACGATATAACAACCGTTAATGACTTTCCTGCGGATATAGGCATAAGTCGTATATTTCTTAAAGTTTTATTGACTAATGAAAACGATGAAGTCACTGAAAAAATTATAGAATTCCAAATCCCGATGGGCTGCTAATTATGAAAACATCCAAACCCTATTACGCTGTAATTTTTACCTCTAAGTTAAAATCTGATGATGGCTATAGTAATATGGCTCAAAAAATGGAGCAACTCGCTAAAACCCAAAAAGGTTTTTTAGGTATTGATAGTGCAAGAAATGATTTGGGAATTACCGTAAGTTATTGGGAAAGCTTAAAGGCTATAGCCAGTTGGAAATCTAAACTAGAGCACATAGAAGCCCAAAATAAAGGCAAAACACTATGGTATAAATGGTATAGTGTTAGGATATGCAAAGTTGAGCACGAGTATGAATTCAACCAAGTGTCCTATTCAATATAGTAATAAGTGATTGCTACTTAAGGACCATTTCATTCAAATCCGTATTTTTGCGCTTATAATTTTATTTAGATATGGAAATCCTTCAATTTATACATTCTTACTGGGCATATTTGGTGCTTGTTGTTTTGATTTTAGCCACTTTAAATGCGCTTTTTAAATTTTTCGGTAACAAAGAGTTTGAGGCAAGGGATTTTAGAATTTCATTGTTCGCACTGATTACAATGCATATTCAACTGCTTATAGGTATAATTCTATATTTCACTAAGGATTATTTCAGTGTTATTGATGAAGTTGGAGGCATGGGTGAGGTTATGAAAAACGCCGACTTAAGAAACCTTATAGTTGAACATCCTACAACCATGATTATAGCAGTGGCTTTGGTTACCATAGGTTATTCAAAACATAAAAAGAAATTGGTTTCTAAACCAAAATTTAAGCTGCTGAGTATATTTTATACACTCGCTCTAATATTAGTATTAGCAAAGATTCCATGGAATCTTTGGTTCTAAAGAAAAGGCCTCTTGTCTTAAGAGGCCTTTTTTTATTTAAGCTATTGCACTTCTTTAATTAAGTAAACGTAAACTGGGAAGTGATCGCTAAATCCATTTGTAAATCCGCCATCGGCAAAACTTCTAAATGGATAACCCTCCCATCTTCCTCTTTTGTTGGACAGATAGGCTTTATTATAAATCCCTGCCTTCCAGAATCTATAGGAAGAATAATCATCTTCCAATAACGGTTGTGTTAGCAATATTTGATCAAAAAGGCTCCAAGCGTCCCTGTAGGCCGTGGTACCATAACCTTTATCTGTAAACATCTTCTCAAACGGATTGTAAATACCTTTTAAAGGCACGTCTTCTTTCTCCTTTTTCGCTTTGAGAACTTCCTTTACACTATCATTAGTTGGGTCGTCGTTTAAGTCGCCCATTGTTAAGATTTTTGCGTAAGGATCTACAGACTGCAAGGAATCAATGATACGCTTATTTAATTTTGCTGCTCCAACACGTTTTGAGCGGCTTCGTGCTTCGCCACCGCTTCTGGAGGGCCAGTGATTGACAATGATATGGATAAGGTCTCCATCAAGCTCTCCACTCACTAAAAGTTGATCTCTGGTATAAACGCGTCTTCGCGTTAAATCATCATAAATCTTTAGTTCGTGGGAACTGGAATTTATAGGCCTAAACAAGGCCTTCTGATAAAGTAAGGCAACATCGATGCTTCTTCGATCAGGACCATCAAAGTGAATTATCCCATAATCCTTTCCCAATAGAAGAGGGTCGTTTACAAGGTCTTCCAGTACTTTTCTATTTTCAATCTCGCAAACACCAATAACTGCAGGAGCATTTCTCGCTAAATCCGAACCAATGTTAGCGATTACCCTTGCCATGTTTTTTACCTTTTGCTTATAAACCTCGCTTCTATTAGCTTTCATCTCCATGATTGGACTAGCCTCATCACGTTTTAATGGGTCATCAATAGTATCAAATAGGTTTTCTAGATTATAAAAAGCAACAGTATGGATTTTAAACTGTTTTTCTTCCTGAGCATTGGAGAAGAAAAAACACATTAATAACCCAATACCAAAAAGTGATTTTACATATTTCATAATGAAAATTCAGTAGTTTTAATTGTCTAATTCTATTGTTAAAGTTTTCTTAATAAAAGATATCTATTGACATCCAGTATTTCGATATTAACTTATTGTTATATCAGTTCAAATAACCTGCCAAAAGTATGTAATTCTTATAAAAAATGTACATTTGTGCGCTGCTAATAACCATTTATTAACCTACCGTAACAATCAATATTTAATTGGGTATGAAAAAACGTTTTTTACTTTTTCTATTTGGAATAGCTTTCGGCCTAATTGGTTTTGCACAACAAACCATTATTAAAGGAAGCGTTCTAGATGGAACCACAGGAGAACCAATTCCTGATGCAACAATTACAATCGAAGAAACCGAACAAAGCACCTACACTGATGCTAAAGGAGAATTTAAATTCACTCAAAATGTTCCTCTTGGAGAACAGGTTTTAAAGGTTGAAAAAGTTGGCTATGTCACTAAACGCTATCCTATCATTGTAAATGAAGGACAAACTGTTGACATCAGCGGAATGACACTCGACTACGACTCGAGCGACAAAAAAGATCTTTTTATTATTTCTATTGCAGATGACAATTTAAATAGTGAAGATGATGGCTTAACAGACAATGTTTCGGGCTTACTTCAGGCCTCTAGGGACGTTTTCTTAAACGCCGCTGCATTTGATTTTAGTGCTACATTTTTTAGGCCGCGAGGATTAGACAACGCTAATGGTAAAGTACTTATCAATGGTGTTGAAATGAACAAACAATTTAACGGCAGACCTCAGTGGGCCAATTGGGGCGGTTTAAATGATGTACAACGTAACCAAGAGTTTAGTATGGGCATGTCTGCCAATGACTACACATTTGGTGATTTGGCCGGAACCAATAACATTGTAATGCGTGCTTCAAAGTATAGGAGAGGAGGCCGAATTTCTTATGCCTCTGCAAACAGAAGCTATCAAGGCAGGATTATGGCTAGTTACAGCTCTGGGCTACTAGAAGGCGGCTGGTCATACTCTGTGTTGGGCTCAAGACGATTTGGAGAAGAAGGTTATATAGACGGTACACTGTATGATGCCAATTCTTTCTTTGTTGCCGTTGAGAAACAAATCAACGACAAGCATAGCATAAACTTTACTGGTATTTACGCTCAAAACAGAAGAGGGCGATCCACAGCCATTACTGAAGAGGTATTCAATTTAAAGGGACGACGCTATAACCCTTTTTGGGGCCTTTTAAATGGAGACTTACGTAATTCTAGAACCAGAGAGATTAACGAACCTATTTTAATGCTTAACCACTACTGGGACATCTCTAAGAAAGTAAGACTTAATACAAATATTTCTTACCAGTTTGGAGAAATAGCAAATACTAGAATAGACAATGGTGGCACGCGCTTATATACCGCTCCAAACGGCGAAGTGGCCTTTTTAGGTGGTGCAAGAAACCCAAGTCCTATTTACTATCAAAATTTACCTAGTTTCTTTTTACAAGACCAAAACCCAACGGCATATGACTACCAACAGGCTTATGTAGCCCAGCAGCAATTCTTAAACGATGGTCAGATGCCTTGGACAAGTTTTTATGAAGCTAATACAAGGCCAGGCAACGAAGGCGGAAACTCACTATATGCGTTACAAGCCGATGTGAACAAAGACCAACAATGGACATTTAATTCAATTTTAGATGCCGAGTTAGCTGATAACATACGTTTAAATGCCGTACTGAATTATAGAAAATTAAAAAGTGAGAATTTTGCTCGAGTTGAAGACTTAATGGGCGGTACCGGTTACCTAGATGTTGATTTCTTTGCGGATGAAGAATTCAATGCCATAGATCAAGAAGTTGCAGGAAACTTGGCCCAGAGTGATGTAAGAAATCCTAATCGTATCGCTAGAGAAGGTGATCGCTACAAATATAATTTTGAGTTAGATGCAAGTGTTATTAGTGCCTTTGCTCAAGCTCAGTTTAAATACAACAAAGTTGATTTTTATGTTGGGGCAAATGTTTCGCAGACGTCATACCTAAGAACAGGACTTTATGAAAACGGTTTCTTTAGAGGAGGTGGCAATGATGGTTCCTTTGGGGAAAGCGACCAATTAGATTTTACAAATTTTGGAATAAAGGGTGGGGTTACCTACAAAATTACAGGAAAGCACCTTGTTGACGTGAATGGTAGCTATTTTACGAAAGCACCATCCTTACGAAATTCTTTTAGCAACGCAAGGCAGAGCAATGCCAAAGTCATTGGGCTAGAGAGTGAAAAAATACAATCGTTAGATGTGAGTTATATTTTCCGATCGCCCATAGTCAAGGCAAGAATAACTGGATTTTATAACGGATTTCAAGACGGAAGTGATATTGGATTCTATTTTACCGAGGACCTTGCAGGTTTAGGAATAGATCGTGGCGATGCTTTTGTACAAGAAATTTTAACCAATATAGAAAGACGACATGTCGGTGTTGAAATGGGAATTGAAGCCCAAATAACTCCAACCATTAAATTAAAAGGAGCCGCTTCTATTGGACAGTATACCTTTCAAAACAATCCGAACATATACTTGACTAGTGTAGACTTTCTAAACCGTTCAGATATTGGAAGGGAAGTTACCTTTGGTGATGGCACAACGCAATTAAAAGACTACCATGTTTCTGGTGGCCCTGAGCGTGCTTACCAAATTGGTTTTGAATATAGAGATCCAGACTACTGGAACATAGGCATAACTAGTAACTTTTTCTCTAATGCTTATATAGACGTTAGTAATTTAGCTCGATCTGCTAATTTTACCTCAGATTATGATGGTAATACGTTTAACGATTACGACCCTAATGAAGCACGAGGAATTTTACAACAAGAACAGTTCGATGACTATATGCTAGTTAACATCATTGGAGGAAAATCTTGGAAAATTAATGACTATTTTGTGGGCTTTTTTGCCACCATCAACAATGTCTTCAACGAACAGTACATTACAGGTGGCTTTGAGCAATCTCGTTTGGCAAATTTCCGCAGAATGAGGGAAGACCAATCTAGGCCTAATGGTCCAATTTTTGGCCCAAGATATTTCTTCGGAAATGGAACAACGTATTATCTTAACGTCTATTTAAGATTTTAGGCCATGGTTCAAAACAATAATTCAAACACAAAACAATTACAAGGGTGCGGTGCATCTGAAACAACATATAAAAAAGCAATTATGAAAACCTTAAAATTCAACAAATTCATACTACTATTAATAGGTTTAGTGGTATTTAACGGCTGTGTAGAGGACGATGATTTTGACACGCCCAATACATCCGTTGTAGAACCAGTACTTGATGGCCCTCAGGTAACCATTGGAGCCATTGCAGGGCAATTGGCCCAGGAGCAAGGAAGTGGTTCCTTAGATTATACCGATGAAGAAACAGTTCTAACATTTGGTTTTAACGAAACCAATCAATATCTAGTTGGCTACGTGGTATCCTCAGATGAAGCTGGTAATTACTTTGAGGAGCTTATCATTCAAGATCAGCCAGAAAATCCTACTATTGGTATCAAAGTCCTTATAGACGTAAACCCTTTATTTGTAAGGTATGATATTGGAAGGAAGGTATATATTAAGCTCAACGGTCTAGCCGTAGGCATAACTAATGGTGTGTTAACCATAGGTGCCTTAAATGGAAATGAAGTGGATAAGATTCCTTCTGCGTCTGAAAGTGATTTTATCTTACGCTCCTCTGAGATTGCAACCGTAGTACCCATGCCGTTAAATTTTGAGGATTTTAGTGATGATAAAACCAATCTACTCATTGAGCTACAAGATGTTCAATTTAATAGAAATCAGGCAACAGGAGATAATCCTTTAAGTTTTGCCTCTGAAGGTACAGATGAATTTGATGGTGAGCGTACTTTAGAGAGTTGTACATCTGCTGCCTCAGTTGTTTTTAGCACTAGTACATTTGCAGATTTCAAAAGCTTGACTTTACCTTCTGGAAGAGGTAGTATGACAGCAATTTTAAGTAAAGACTTCTTTGGTGAGGTATATAACATTGTGATTAGCTCTCCTGAAGATATTAATTTTGATAGTGAAGACCGTTGCGACCCAGACTTTTTAGAGTGTACAACGCCTTCTGGTGGTGGCACCGCTTTCTTCGAAGAGAATTTTGAAGGATTTGGAACATACACGTCCGAAGGTTGGGATAATATAAACGTGAGCGGTACGGATACCGATTGGTTCATAAGTAGCTTCAGTGGTAATTTTTATTCTCAAATTTCGGCATTTAATTCTGACAATGATGAAGCCAATGTTTGGTTAGTAACACCTCCAATTGATATGGATACTACTACTGGAGAAGAGTTGTCTTTTGATATACAAGCAAATTTTGACAACGGAACAATCCTGAGCGTTTGGATTTCTACAGATTATGCTGGTGACCCAACTACAGCTACTTGGTCTATTTTAGACGTGACCATACCTGTTGGTCCGGCAAGTACGTTTGGTAACTTTGAGTCTGTTGGACCCGTAAATATTTCGTGCGTAGATGGCACCGCAGTTATTGGTTTCCTCTATGAAGGTTCTGACCCAAGTGCAACCACAAGATATCATTTAGATAATGTTGTTGTAACTGGAAATTAAGATTTAACAGTCACATTAAAAAAGCCGCATCAATAAACACTTGGTGCGGCTTTTTTATTTACCTTTCATTTGTGCTAGACACTTTATACATAACCGCCTTTAACTACTATTTTAAACATTTTAGAAAGCGAAGTGTTCTCATAGCCTTGTTATACATAAATCTTTTACATAGCTCTTTACTTTGGGTACTTTTTCTTTTTGCTTTGGTCTTTGCACAACAAATGAATATGCCTGTTATGTCGCAGTCCAAATTTCTAAGCCTTTACTTCGTTATAGTTTTAGGAATCTGCTTTAGAAATTGGTTGTATTATTCAGGGAAAAAGCGCCATGTTTTAAAGAGTAAGTATAGCGGTAAGTCTTATTCCATTATCGCCATTTGGGTCTTGCCTATTGCCTTTTTTCTATTGGGTTCTTTTCTCTTCCAAATGACATAAAAAAAGCGTCAACCGTAAAGGACTGACGCTCTTGTAATCCATTATATGCTAATGGTTATTCTTTAGCTTTTTTCTTATCTGCGCAACAGGCTTTTTTGCAGTCTTTGGCACA
>CAZGDG010000002.1:60056-61651 GCA_964524415.1 uncultured Flavobacteriaceae bacterium | reverse complement strand
GCTTTTTTGCAGTCTTTGGCACAAGCCTTGGTGTCACCACCAAATTCGTCAACCACTTTCATGTCTTTCACCTTATACACGTCCCCAACTTTGGCAACGGCTTCTTCCAAGGATTGAGGCGTTACTTTGGCGTTATCGTATTCTACCATGGCAAGACGCTTATCAAAATCAACCTTGGCTGATTTTACACCTTCCATTTTCGCCATTTTCTTTTCAATAGTCTTGGCACATCCCATTTTACAGGTCATCCCTTCTATTTCAAATTCTACTTTGGCATACGTAGCATTTGGGTCTAATTCATTGGAAGCAACTTCTTTTGTTTCTTCCATAGCAACCGTTTTAACCTCTGGCTGGGTATTGTTTTTACATGAGGCAAAAGCCAACAATGCGCATATCGCAATACAGGCTGTCTTTAAAGTTTTCATGATTTATAACTCTTAAATTTGCGCTAAATCTAATAAAGATTGTGCATTCTTGCGAATGAATTAACGATTTTTGTGATTCTTTTTATAAGAATTTGAATGAAAAATCTTAATCTTAAATGGGTTTATCTCATTATGCTATCGGTCATTTGGGGAAGCTCATTTATTCTTATTAAAAAAGCACTCATTGGTTTTTCGGCCTATCAGCTGGGAGCTTTACGTACCGTAATCACAGGTGTTATTTTGATTTCATTTGGTTTCTACACCCTAAAAAAAATCCCAAAAGACAAATGGAAATGGATAGCCTTATCTGGAATTATAGCTTCATTGGTGCCTGCCTTTTTCTTTGCTATAGCAGAAACACAGATTGATAGTGCCGTAGCTTCAATTCTAAATTCCTTAGTACCCCTTAACACTATTTTACTTGGTTTGGCTTTCTTTAGGGTAACAACAACAGCCAAACAAGTGGTAGGAGTTGTTATTGGATTTATAGGTACTGCTGTTTTAATTTTAAGCGGTGCAGATATCAATCCCAACCAAAACTATCTTTATGCGGGTTTTGTTATTGCTTCTACTTTAATGTATGCTACTAATGTGAACATCATTAAACGCCATCTTCAAGAGGTTAGACCACTCGCCATTGCAACAGGAAACTATATTGTTATAACATTACCTGCTCTTATAATTTTGATATTCACAGGGTTTTTTGAGACTACGACCCTAGAGAATCAAAACTTCTATCCATCCTTAATGTACGTTGGCATCCTCTCTATTTTTGGTACAGCGATGGCTAAAGTTGTCTTTAATAAACTGGTTCAAATTTCAACGCCTGTATTTGCATCATCAGTGACTTATATTATGCCCATGGTAGCATTGATTTGGGGATGGTTGGATGGTGAACAATTAAGTATGCTGCAACTCGTAGGAGCAGTCTTTATTTTGGTCGGTGTATATATTTCAAACAAATACAAGCCAAAAAAAAGCCGAAGGTAGTTCCTTCGGCTTTTTTCAAAATTTGATTATCTGAAATTAGTCAAAATCGGCTTCTGATACACCTTCATTGATTTTAACTTCCTTTAATTTAAATTCTATGACCTGACCCATTTGACTACCAGATCTTACATTTGGGAACTTAATACCCTCATATTCCTGATAATCCTTTAACATGGTCTC
>CAZGDG010000002.1:47994-59956 GCA_964524415.1 uncultured Flavobacteriaceae bacterium | reverse complement strand
GCGGTTTTACCATCTAAACGTTTTTCCTCACTTAAAATGGTAGAACCCATTGCAGAAGCTTCATAAGATACCAAAATGGAAGTGAGTTCATCTATTTTAGCTTTCCCACCGACGGCTTCCAAATAATTGTTTAGAACTGTATTTGCATCCACGCCTTCAGGCATGTCTGCATCGTAATTCGGTTTTTCCGTTTTGTTAGCATACTTATCAAAATACATTATTGGAATACCTGTTTTCTCAAGATTTTCCAAAACTTCACTTCCCTTACCAACAACTACGATTCTAGCATTATCCGTCTTGAAGTATTTGTTTGCCACACGCTGAACATCTTCCTTGGTAACGGCATTGATTTTCTCTAAATACGTTGTATAGAAGTCGTCTGGTAAATCATTAAGCTCCTTTTGTAATGCATAATTTGCTATGGTTTGTGGGCTTTCCAACCTACGAACAAAATCACCCACATAACTAGCCTTAACGGTGTTTAAGGTATTGCTCTCTACAGGTTCTGTCTTAATCCTTTTTATTTCCTTTAAGGTTTCAACAACTGCACTATCCGTAACGGCATTTCTAACTGCAGCACCTGCAGTAAATCTAGAAGCTCCCCATCTGCTCATACTCACATTGGAGCGTGCACCATAGGTGTAGCCGTGTTCTTCTCTTAGGTTCATGTTTAAATAACTATTGAAATCGCCGCCAAGAATTCTATTGGCTATTAATACGGAATGATAATCTTCATCATTCATTTTAATGTCTACATTGTTCATTAATGAGATATTAGACTGCACCGCATTAGGCATATCAACAAAATTAATTTGGGTATACTGGACATTAGGCATGACTTCTGGAAGCGAAATACCTACGTCTACGTTCTTTTCCCATGACCCAAAATAATTCTTGATCTTTTTTTCAATATCGGATAATTCAACATCACCTACCACTACCAAATAAGCATTATTAGGCGTAAAATACTTGTCGTAATACGCTAAAACATCTGAGAACTCGATGTTATTAAGTGTTTCTTCTGTTACAAATTCTCCATAAGGATGGTTCTTACCAAAAGCCAATGCACTACCCACTCTACTAGCCGCTGCATCAACACTTTTCTCGTCTGCTTTTATACCTTCTATTGCTTTCTCTTTTTCCTTTTCAAACTCCTCTTTTGTTAATAGTGGATTGATGGCAGCATCTGCCATAAGTTCTAAAATACGTTCGCCATATTTAGATAAACCACTAGCAAAGGCACTACTAGATCCAAAACTCAAATTAGCACCGAGAAAATCTATTTCATCGTTAAACTCATCTTTAGAAATGGATTTAGTTCCATTACCTAACATGGCAGCCAATATGCTTGATACACCAGCCTTGTCTCCTTCTGGAATAGGCTTATTGTCTATTCGAAGCGAGTAAGAGACACGCGGTAATTTGTGGTTTTCAACAACTAAAACCTTGATGCCGTTATCTAATTCAAATTGCGAAGGTTCCTCCAGAACAATTTTTGGAGAAGGTCCTGGCTTTGGCATTACAGAACGGTCTATTTGTGCATGAACACCAATTGCCATTAAAAACAGAACAATAAGTGCAGATATTTTAGTTTTCATATATAGTTGTGATTTTATTTTATTGGTCATCATTTTTTGGTAAATACTCTAAAATTAATCTTTGGTTTGGATTAAGGTATTTCTTAGCAACATCTCTGATATCTTCCCTAGTTATAGAGCGATAAATATTTATTTGATCGTTGATTAAGTTTGTATCGCCATACAACATGTAGTAGCGAGCCAAGGAATTTGCTATACCCTCAACACTTGAGTTGGAACTCACAAACTGGCTTTCAAACTGGTTTTGAAGCTTTTCATAATCGCGCTCAGAGATTAGTTCATTCTGAAGTTTTACGATTTCCTCGTCCATTTCATCAATTAATGTTTGAAGCTCTACATCTCCAAGAGGTAATCCGAACAAGGCATAGATACCATAGTCTTCTTGACTAATATTAACCGCTTGTACGGCTAAAGCTTGTTTTTGCTCATCAACTATTTTCTTGTAGAGCACTGAACTCTTTCCGCCACTAAGGTAGCTAGAAATCATGTTTAGAACATAAGAGTCTCTTTCTTTAAAGGAAGGCGTTCTATACGCGGCAATCACTGCAGGTATTTGTATGTTAGGGTCATAAGCTGTCCCAGTCATAGCCTCTGTAATGGGTTCCTCTCTAGGCAGATCTCTATTTACATCGGCACCTCTTGGTATTGGGCCAAAGTAATCTTCAATCATGGCCTTTACCTTTGGCTTGTCTATATCTCCAGCAACAACTAATACGGCATTATTAGGAACATAGTATTTTTTGTTAAAAGCATGGAACTCTTCTAATGTTGCAGCATCTAGGTGCTCCATTTCGCCAATGGTAGTCCCTTTGTAAGGGTGCACCTTGAAGAGGCGTTTTTTAACTTCTGCAAGCAGATTACCATAAGGTTGGTTGTCTACTCTTAAACGTTTTTCTTCCTTTACTACCTCATTTTGGGTATCAACGCCAATTTGGTTAATTACAGGATGTAGTAGTCGCTCTGACTCCATCCATAAGCCTAATTCTACATTATTAGAAGGAAATACTTCGTAATAATACGTACGGTCATCAGTTGTATTGGCATTATTGGTGCCTCCATTGGAAGAAACGATTTTAAACCACTCCCCACGCTCTATATTTTCTGTACCCTCAAATAATAGATGTTCAAAAAAGTGGGCAAAACCTGTGCGTTCTGGATCTTCGTCTTTAGCTCCTACATGATACATAACACTTACGGTCACTACCGGCGCCGAATTGTCTTGATGAAGAATGACGTGCATTCCGTTATCCAAATCGTATTCCTCAAATTCTACATTTTGGGCAGTGGATATAAGCCCAAAGCAAAGAGCAAATACAATAAAAAAGAGATTGTTTTTCATTATTCTATTGTTTTTTGTTTCAATTTTAATTTACCATTGTTTGTCTAGACTGCTGATTATATGTTACAGCAATTTTCACAAAAATAAGGAATAGCAACACATTTTAAGATAATTAAATGTGAAAATAGCCCTCCAAAAGCTAATAGGAATTTAGGAATTTATAATAGACTACTTGCATAATTGATTTGTAGATTAGGATTTTAGGAGTATATTTGCATCCGCTTTCTAAAAAAGGAAGCATAGTTTTAAAACAGATTTAATAAAAACGATACGCTATGTATGCAATTGTAGAGATAGCAGGGCATCAATTTAAAGTTGAGAAAGACCAAAAAGTTTTTGTTAATCGTTTACCTGAAGACGAAGGAAAAAGCGTAGCTTTTGATAACGTTCTTTTAATTGGTGACGGTGACAAAGTAACTGTTGGCGCCCCGGCTATAGACGGCGCACAAGTAAGTGCTAAAGTCTTAAAGCACCTAAAGGGTGATAAGGTAATTGTCTTTAAGAAAAAAAGACGAAAAGGATACCGAGTTAAAAATGGCCATAGACAGCTTTTAACTGAAATCCAAATTGATACAATCTTAGCTTCAGGTGCTAAACCAGCTAAAAAAGCAAAAGCCGAAGCAAAAGCCGAAAAGGAACCGGCAAAAGCAGAAGCTAAGCCAGCTGAGGTAAAAGAAGAAACATCTCAAGATTTGAGCAAATTAACCGTTGCCGAATTAAAAGAGATGGCAAAAGAAAAAGGCATTACGGGTTATTCTTCAATGAAGAAAGCCGAATTAATAGCCGCATTAAGTTAATAATCCTTTAAAACCGAAATACAATGGCACATAAAAAAGGAGTCGGAAGTTCGAAAAACGGAAGAGAATCAGAATCGAAACGCTTAGGCGTCAAAATTTTTGGTGGCCAAGCAGCCGTAGCAGGAAACATTCTGGTTAGACAAAGAGGTAACACTCACCATCCAGGTGAAAATGTATACCAAGGAAAAGATCATACATTACATGCCAAAGTTGATGGTATCGTAAAGTTCACTAAGAGAAAAAACAACAAATCTTTCGTTTCTATTGAGCCGTTTGAGGCCTAGTCTTAAAATAGATTTGTTAACAGAATTCAATTAAAACCCTTTCTACTCTAAGAGAGGGTTTTTTTATATAATATCCATCTTATTTAATAAGAAGCTCGCATTCATGTTTTTGCAAACTCCCCTTTTAAGTTTGTAATCAAAAAACAATTCGTCATTTTTAATTTCGGCATCGAAGAAGTAATTTTTTACTGGGTCTAATTGGTTTTCAATTTCGGTAAGGCTTAAATCATGTGTGGCGATAATTCCAGTAGCCTTTATTGCTACTAGTTTTTCAACAAATTTCCTAGAGCCTATGGCCTTGTCCTTGCTGTTAGTCCCTTTTAAAATTTCGTCTAGTATCACAAAATAATTGGAGGATTTCATTAAAGTGTCTACTACAAATTTTAACCGCGTGAGCTCTGAAAAGAAATAGGAACTATCATCAGTTAAAGAATCTGTAGTGCGCATACTTGTTATAAGTTTAATTGGCGTATAATGGCTTTTGGTGGCGCATACAGGTAAGCCTGTGTTAGCCATAATATTATGCAGTGCCACGGTTCTAAGAAAAGTACTTTTGCCAGCCATATTTGCTCCCGTAACGATAAAGAACTGACCTTTCTCTATGGTAACATCACTGGACACACGCTTTTCCTTGCGCAATAAGGGATGACCTAAATCTTTACATTGTAAAACAACAGCGTCATTCGCAATCGTGGGATAGGTATAATCTTGGTGGTTAAAGGCAAAATTCCCTAGGGTATTAAAAGCATCGAAAAACGTTACTGCATCAAACCAATCTTCAACTTTTGCTGCATAGGTTCCAATCCATTGCTCTATGCGGTAACTCTGTCTTATATCCCACAACAAATAGCCATTTCCAAAAACCGCTGAAATTAAATTATTCCTATTATCTAGAGCGTCTAATGCCTTAGAAAAATTCTTGAAAATCTGTGACGCCTTCAGCCCATTATAGGCAATGTTATCCTGGTATAATTTAAGCAAATCCGCTTCAAATGTCTTTGTTTCTATCTGCTCGAGCAGCAGAGCGTATTGTCTAAAGGTATCCTTGGCCTTCTGGGTATTTTGAGCCAGAATATTAATACGCTTTAAATGCAAGCCCGTTAGGCCCAATCCAACTATAAGCCAATAAACTACGCTATTTAATGGGATTGTTTCTGTAATTGCCAAGGCAAAAACGATAACCGAACAACAAATAAAACCTAAACTTCCCCAATAGTGATAAGGTTTTAAGAAGGGCCTATAATTTTTCAACCACAATATGATTGACTTTGCTTCATGTTCCGTGGCTATCCCTTTTCCAACAGCCGCATAGTGCTGCAGCCATTCTGGATATTTGGACAGCTCTTTTATGGCCTCCTGCCTCTGTTCTATACCATCTATAGTATTGGACAGCAATAAATCTTTCAGGGTTAGTTCACCTTCCTTTATGGTAGCTCTATTAATGAATTGAAAAAATGAACCGCGTCCAAACATATCTACATCAAGACTAAAGGCGTGTTCCGAATCCATATACGCTTTACCGTCTGGTTGGTGATGAAAATCTCCATTGGCAATCTTTATTTCGTTCTCGTTGATTGCCACCAACCTTTTGTGAAGTTCACGTTTTGATTTTATATCTGTATACCTCGAAAGCATCCATAAAAACAAACCGCCGCCAACGAGCCCTATTCCCAGAGCCACAGGCCAAGTGGAAAAATTGTAGTAAAGTGCAAAGACTATAAACAAAAAGAGCAGCACTCTCAAAGTGCTTAACCAAACTAATTGTCGGTTAAATCGATCAACTTGAATCTTATGTTCTTTCAACCTGTCCTGATAGAATGACATTGGCATTTGCATGATTATCTACAACTAAAAATCCCAAGATATTAAATTATACCTTGGGATGTATTTCTATACTGTTATTAAGCTTATTGTTAGCCTTTAAGGCTTGCCGCTAGGTACTCACGGTTCATTCGTGCTATATTCTCCAATGAAATACCTTTTGGGCATTCTACCTCACAAGCTCCTGTATTTGTACAATTACCAAATCCTTCGGCATCCATCTGTTTTACCATATTAAGCACACGATCGGTAGCTTCCACCTGACCTTGTGGTAACAATGCAAACTGCGATACTTTAGCCGAAACAAATAGCATGGCTGAAGAATTTTTGCAGCTGGCCACGCAAGCACCACAACCAATACAGGTTGCAGCATCGAAGGCCTTGTCTGCATGTTCTTTTTCTATAGGAATAGCGTTGGCATCTTGAGTATTTCCAGAAGTGTTCACAGAGATGAACCCACCTGCTTGCTGTATACGATCAAAAGCCGAACGGTCTACGATTAAATCCTTAACCACAGGAAATGCATTTGCTCTCCACGGTTCAATATATATGGTATCGCCATCGTTAAAGCTTCTCATGTGTAACTGACAAGCTGTGATGTGAGTTTGAGGCCCATGTGCTCGTCCGTTTATGTACAACGAACAGGTTCCGCAAATACCTTCTCTACAATCGTGATCAAAGGCTACAGGCTCTTCTCCTTTTTCTATTAATTCTTGATTTAGGACATCAAGCATTTCTAAAAATGACATATCTGGAGAAATTCCTGAAACCGGATAATCTACTATCTTTCCTTTATCATCGGCGTTTTTCTGACGCCATATTTTCAACGTTAAATTCATCATAGCATTTTTTATTTATAACTTCTCTCTTTCACTTCAATATTTTCATACTCTAAAGGCTCTTTATGGTGAACGGCCTCGCTAGGTTTCCCTTTATATTCCCAAGCAGAAACGTATTGATATTCTGGTCGTCTTAGTGCCTCACCAGCCTCTGTTTGGTATTCTTCCCTAAAGTGTCCTCCAGCAGATTCTTCACGCTCTAAGGCATCTTTAGCAAATAACTCCCCTAATTCTAAAAAGTCTGCAACGCGACCTGCCTTAGCCAATTCTTCATTGTATTCATTTTCGTCACCAGGGACCATAACATCTTTGTAGAATTCTTCTCTTAACTCGGCAATTTCCTTGATCGCTTCTTTTAAGCCTTGTTCATTACGTGCCATGCCGCATTTATTCCACATGATTTTACCAAGTTTTTTGTGGAAATAATCAACGGTCTTGGACCCTTTGTTATTGATGAGCTTATCTATTTGAGCACGAACGTTATTTTCTGCTTCGTCAAACTCTTTGGTATCTGTAGGAATTGGTCCTGTTCTAATGTCATGTGCCAAGTAATCTCCTATGGTATAAGGTAGCACAAAATAGCCGTCCGCAAGACCTTGCATTAAAGCTGAAGCACCTAATCGGTTGGCACCATGGTCAGAGAAATTGGCTTCTCCAATGGCGTATAAGCCTGGAACGGTAGTCATTAAATTATAATCTACCCATAAACCACCCATAGTATAATGTACGGCAGGGTAAATCATCATTGGTGTTTCGTATGGGTTTTGATCCACAATTTTTTCGTACATCTGAAATAGATTACCATACTTGTTCTCTACAACTTTTTTACCAAGCTCTGTTACTACTTTTTTATCATCAGCATCTAAGCCTTTAACGTAGGCCTGTTCTTTACCGTAGCGCTCAATAGCTGAGGCAAAATCCAAATACACAGCTTCACCGGTTTTGTTTACCCCATAGCCTGCGTCACAACGTTCCTTAGCTGCTCTGGACGCTACATCTCTTGGCACTAAATTTCCAAAAGCTGGATAACGACGCTCCAAGTAGTAGTCTCTATCTTCTTCTGCAATTTCAGTTGGTTTTAAGCTACCATTTCTGATTGCTTCAACGTCCTTTTTGTGTTTTGGCACCCAAATTCGTCCATCATTTCTTAAGGACTCTGACATCAACGTTAATTTAGACTGATGGTCTCCAGAAACTGGAATACATGTTGGGTGAATTTGCGTGTAACAAGGGTTGGCGAAGAAAGCGCCTCGCTTATGTGCTTTCCAAGCGGCCGTGACATTAGAACCCATGGCATAAGTAGATAAATAAAAAGCATTACCATAGCCTCCAGACCCTAAAACAACGGCATGGGCAGAATGACGCTCAATTTCTCCTGTAACCAAGTTCCTTGCAATAATCCCTCTGGCTTTACCGTCAACTATGACAACATCTAGCATTTCATGGCGCGTGAACATTTTGATTTTACCACGACCAATCTGGCGATTCATGGCCGCGTATGCACCGAGCAATAACTGCTGGCCTGTTTGACCTTTGGCGTAAAATGTTCTCGATACCAATACACCACCAAATGATCTATTGTCTAACAATCCTCCATATTCTCTAGCAAAAGGCACACCTTGGGCGACACACTGATCAATGATATTTGTTGAAACCTCAGCTAACCTGTAAACATTAGCTTCTCTAGAGCGATAGTCACCTCCCTTAACGGTATCGTAAAATAATCTATAGGTTGAGTCGCCATCACCTTGATAATTTTTGGCGGCATTTATACCACCTTGAGCAGCAATGGAATGCGCTCGTCTTGGTGAATCTTGGAAACAAAACGATTTAACATTATAACCTAATTCAGCTAATGTTGCCGCAGCAGAACCTCCAGCAAGACCAGTTCCAACAACTATAACATCAATAAGACGTTTGTTGGCCGGGTTAACCAGATTGATTTCATTTTTATGCTTTGTCCATTTGTCCGCTAAAGGACCATCTGGTATTTTAGAATCTAATATTGACATCTTCTAATTTTATTTTAGTGGGTAAAGTGATGAAATAGTGCAATGAAAACAAATAGCGCTGGCACTCCGATAGAATATACCTTGCTAAACCCTTTTAAACTTTTAACATATTTATTGTTTGCTCCAACGGATTGAAAGGCTGAATTAAAGCCATGAAGAAGATGGAGCGACAACAAAATAAATGATACCACATAGATAACGACGCGCGCTGGACTTACAAATTTTTCCCTCAATTCGTCATAATAACGATAGCCGGACTCTGCATTGTTGGGGTCTACCAAACCACTCATATCACCTTGAACATATTTTACGGTCATTTCATGAATCCAAAAGTCATAGAAATGAAGCACTAAAAAAGCCAAAACTACGGCTCCTGTTAAGAGCATGTTTCTACTCATCCAAGTAGAATTGTCCTTAGCGACGTTCTTGGCATAACCAACGGCTCTAGAGGACTTATTCTTTATTTCTAGGACAAATCCCATGATAAAGTGAAAGACCACTCCAAAAATTAAGATTGGTTGCATCAACCCTTGGATGATTGGATTGGTTCCCATGAAATGCGACATGTTATTGAACAACTCTTCACTAAAAACAGAAGTGAAATTAATAGAGACGTGCATTACCAAGAAAATCATAAGAAAAAAAGCAGAAAGTGCCATGGCAAACTTTCTACCTACGGAAGACTTAAAAATTCCACTCATTGTAGATCTAATCTTTGTGTTATTCACACAAAAATACAGCACACGCCACGTTTTAGCAACTGACCTTAATTATAATTATTTATTTAGAATGATTATAATTAATTAGAGTTGCATTGAAAAATAACCCTACCTAATTTGCGCTTAAATTGGAACAACACACCTTGCAGACAGATACTATTTTTGACGTTATTTAATTTCCAATAAGGTGCTCTTATCCTGAATTTTAAGTGTATAAATTCCTTTTGGCAAATAATACTTGCCATTACCTGCCTTTGGGATTTCTAGATCTTTATTGGCCTTCATCAAAGCTTTACGTCCTTTTTCAGTGATTTGAAGGTTGTATGGCGCGTAGTTAAAACCTTTTTCTGCTGATACGTCTATGTCATTAAGCTCTATTCCAGAGTCTGATAGTACAGTCATTGTTAACTCCCCAGACTTAGGACTGTAAAATTGAATATCGGTTTTTGGTTCATAGGCCTCAAAAAATTGACTCCATGAATTTCCCCATCGCGTGGAATGACGTACAGGTTCTATGTCAAAAAAGGTTAGCTCATTCTGTTCAAAATCAGCATTCATTTGCTGTAACGATGATATATTAGCCTTGTAAATACTTCGTCCATGCGTACCCAATAAAAGGTGATTAGCCTCTGGCTGAACGACCATATCATGTACCGCTACGTTAGGCAATCCTTTGCTGAATATCTCCCAGGATTTTCCACGATTAAATGACACGTAGGGACCATTATCGGTTCCTAGGTACAAAATATTTTCATTTACTGGGTCTTCTATAATTACGTTTACTGGAGACGCTGGAATATTGCTACTAATATCTGTCCAGGTTTGGCCATAATCTTCGCTGCTGTAGGCATAAACCGTAAAATCATCCCATCGATATCCGTTAAGCGTCACATATACTCGTTCTTTTTTATGTTGTGACGCCACAATTCTACTTACCCATAAATCCTTAGGTAAATTATTGGAAAGTTTGGTCCAAGTGCTACCAGCATTATCGGTTCGGTATACCAAGCCATCATCACTTCCCGTATAAATTAAACCGAATTGAAAAGGGCTCTCGGAAATTGAGGTCAAAGTTCCATAAGCTACATTTCCTTTTCTTCCTCCGTTGGTTAAATCTTCGCTTATGGCCTCCCAATCGTTCCCTTGATTCATTGAGCGCATCAATTTATTGCCGCCAAAATAAACGATATCTTGATTATGAGGAGACAATAAAACAGGGGTTTGCCAATTAAATCGGTAAGGTGTCTCTCCAAGGGTATGTTTTGGTTGGATGTACTTGCGGTCACCTGTTTCTAAATTCAATCTATAATAATTACCAAATTGAAATCCTGTATATACGATATTGGAATTTCTATTGTCAATTTGAACCTGCATACCATCTCCACCCATTATACTTTTCCATGGATACTGGCCATTTTGATGCCATGCCTTATCTTCTCTAGCATTATGCGGTCCTTTCCATACACCATTATCCTGTAGGCCTCCGTAAACATTATAAGGCGTTTCATTATCGACATTTATAGCGTAAAACTGCCCTACAGAAGGTGAGTTGTTTTTAATCCAATTTTCACCATCGTCATAGGTAATATTGACACCACCATCATTCCCGTTTATAATGTGATTTGGATTCTTAGGATTGATCCAAAGCGCATGATGATCAGCATGTACATTTTCAGCACTTATAGATGTGAAGGTCGTTCCTCCATCCTTTGATTTCAAAATAGGCACGCCATAAATGTAGATGTGATCTTGATTAGCAGGAGACACATGAATATGTCCAAAATAATAGCCATAACTATAGTAAACTCCATCTAAATACCCTTCATGGGTCTTAGACCAGCTTTTGCCACCGTCTATACTCTTGTAAACCTCTGCGCCAATTACTGGTGTATCAAATAACAAAGAGTTAGCATCTTCTAGATATTTGGCTAAATCAATAGGCTTTACATTTCCCGAACGCACCATTTGCTTAACATTCTGCGCTCGATACTTTTCTTGAAACCCATTAGTTTTTAAGAAGGTATTCAATTTCTTATCATCTAGGGCCAGAAACTGCTCAGAAGACATATTTTTAAAATCGTCCTTAATTATTCCGCTACGTTCTTCCTTTTTTCCCTCTTCTTGTCTTCTAAACTGGCTGTCATGAATGGCATAAATGGTGTTGTCGTCGTAAATTGCTACACCTATACGTCCAACGCCTTCACCAGTTGGGAATCCGCTGTCTGTAGTTGAAACTTTTGTCCATGTCTCACCAGCATCGATACTTTTATATATTCCCGAATTATTACCATTTCCTGTAAAGTTCCAAGCCTTACGGTCTTTTGTCCATGCCGTGGCGAACATAATATCGTAGTTCTTAGGGCTATGCCTAATATCAATTATACCTGTAGTATCGTCTATAAATAATGTCTTATTCCAAGTTGACCCACCGTCCAAGGTTTTAAACACTCCTCGCTCAGAATTTGGGGAATACAAATGCCCAGTAACACCTACCACAACAACATCAGGATTGTCAGGGTGAATTAAAATTCGTCCTATATGATGTGAATCTAA
>CAZGDG010000002.1:45065-47894 GCA_964524415.1 uncultured Flavobacteriaceae bacterium | reverse complement strand
GCTACGTAGAATTCGGTAGGCATCTCTGGGTTTACATCCAAGTCTACAACCCGACCACTCATAATGGTTGGGCCAATGTTTTCAAAAGGCACTTGCCCTACCACAGAAGAGGCAGTCATTTTTGCTTTTTGCTCAAGTGCAGCAGTGATACTTTCAGCAGAGGTTGCAGGTTGCTGAGCAAAGCTGGAAACGAAAGAAACAACAACTAAAAATTGAAAAAATCTATACATGATTTAAATGGAATTATACTGTAAAAGTTAAAGGCTTAAGAGTTACTAAAGCTAGTAATTTCTAATAAAAAAGGTCATCCCTTAAAGATAACCTTTTTTACAAAAACCTATTTATTATAAACTATTCTAAAACTATTTTCTTAATGAACTGCTTATTGTCCTTTGTAGAAATTTTCAAAAAGTAAATGCCTGAGTCAAGATTGTTCAAGTCTATTGAATATAATGAACTATTGCCAGATAAATTTACTGCTGTTACAAATCTGCCCTGAACATCTATCAGCTCAACATTGCTTAATTGAACATCGGCCGCACTTTCAATGAAAATATTGTTTTTAGCAGGTATAGGATAAATGCTAATCTTATCATTTAAGACAAAATCCCCAACACTAAGCGAACATGCTGAATTGGTCATAGGACTTTCTCCGCAAACAGGGTTATTAACGCTTCTCTGTTGTACGTCATTCCCAGCATCAATATCATCTTGAGATAATGTGCGGCTTGTCGTGCCAGGACCAATAGCAAAATGCATTATTTTGTTATTGTCTATCACGTGACCCAGTTGATGCCCATGGCCAAGCTCGTGCACGGCTACACTTTCAAAATCAATTTGGCTTCCACCTGCTGGAGCCGGCCCAAACTGCCAATTCGTTGTGTCGTTAAATACGATATCCAATTCATTAACAAACCAACTTATCTGGCCTCCTTGGTTACATCCTGACCAATAGCTCGTATTTCTACCTAAAACACCAGATGGTAATTCTGAACCATTGTCAAACCTTACAATGTTAATTCCATCTAAAGTGGCATTATCAGTAAATGTTATTGCCCCATTTTCCCAGTTGATACCAGTTTCACACACCCAAGTATCAAAAGCTCTTAAGAATGAAGCCTTTGCACTGGCATTGCTATCAAAATCTATCTGCATGCGCCACGTTGCACCTCCGTTACCATTTTCATCAATGTGCTGTGTTGGATAAGCAAATCCTCCAGTCACTACATTTAACTCGGCATAATTCACAGTAATATCTTGAGTCGACGTGGAAATAGGCCCTGCAGCTGAAACAACCCTTACCCTTCCTGTTCCTGCCCTACTAGGCACTTCAACTACCACCTCTGTATCACTCCAAGACACGATTTGAGAACTAAGTGCTGAAATAAAATTAGCACCACCGCTATCGGCATTGGCAAACTCTACGGAGCCTTGAGTAGCACCAAAAGCAAATCCTGTTATCGTTATTGTAGATTGTGTCCCTGCAGTAGTTACTAGTGGCGTAATGGACACTATGGGCTGGCTACTTGCATTAGAATTATACTGTTGAACCAAAGCATCTACATCAAACGGCCTAACCGAAATATAATCCTGATTAGTTAACTCGATTAATTCTGAATATAAGGTTTGCGTTATACCATTTTTTACTTTAAATCCATTTGCTGCATTATTGTCCATTAAGTTGTAGGCGTAAAATCCCTGAGATGAACTGTACGGCACGTAACTTCTCAATGATGATTCTGGTCGTGCCAAATTAATAGCCGTATCCTCCAATATGAATACGCCTGTTTGTCCCTCAGAAAGATTTAAACTCGGTGTTACGATTTCTGCAGCTAAACCAACCGTGCCTCCTGGAGTAATGATTTCTATAACGTCGTTGGGAGCACCCTTAAAAACTTTGTATACTTCCACCGTGTTTACGGTAAAAATATTGCCTTCGTTGGTGTTCCAAAAGGATTCCTTTGAAATGACTTTTCCCTCAATGACTTGAGTGGATCTTTGTACTTGCTCAATTAGTGGCACTTCATACATTAGTCCTTGAGCAGTAAGTTTATGTGTATTAAAAACCAAAATAATGGTTAAAATAAACAATAGTAATGTTCTTTTCATGGTAAAAAATTTCTCCAAATATACCTTTAATTTCGCTGAAATCATAGGCAATCTTTTTACCTTTAAGGCAGTTTTATCATAAAAAAATCCTAAAATTATCATGAAATATCTTCCTATATCTAGCAATTTATTCATCAAAAACCGGAAGAATTTTTCGGCACAGATGAAACCTAACAGCTTGGCCATTTTTAATTCCAATGATATTTATCCCATAAGCGCAGATAGCACTATGCCTTTTGCTCAACACAGGGATATTTTTTATCTCAGCGGTGTTGATCAGGAAGAAAGTATTCTGGTGCTATTTCCTGATTGTCCAAAAGCAAAGCATCGTGAAATCCTTTTTTTAAAAGAAACCAATGATCATATTGCTATTTGGGAAGGTGAGAAACTAACAAAGGAAAAGGCTTTTGAAACCTCTGGTATTAAAACGGTGTATTGGCTACAGGATTTAGAAAAAGTGCTCTTTGAGTTAATGACGCAGGCTGATACGGTTTACTTAAACACCAACGAGCACTACCGCGCTAACGTTGAAACGGAAACTAGAGAAGCGCGCTTTGTAAAGTGGTTAAAGGAGAAATATCCAGCCCATAGTGTCGCCAAAAGCAATCCCATTTTACAGCGTCTGCGCTCGGTTAAAGATTCTATAGAATTAGAGCTGATGCAAAAAGCATGTGATATTACCGAAAAAGGCTTCCGTCGTGTTCTTAATTTCGTGAAACC
>CAZGDG010000002.1:35327-44965 GCA_964524415.1 uncultured Flavobacteriaceae bacterium | reverse complement strand
GACACGCACGATTATGGCTTACTTCACGAACCCATGCAGGCTAATATGGTCTTTACCGTAGAACCTGGAATATACATCCCAGACGAAGGTTTTGGTATTCGCTTGGAAGATGATGTGGTAATCCAAGAAGCTGGAGAGCCCTTTAACCTTATGCGGAATATTCCTATTGAAGCGGAAGAAATTGAGGAGTTAATGAATGGATGATCAAAAATCTAAATCTCAATGGATAGAAGCTATCCAAAATCTAATACAAGCCATCCGCAAAGCCCTTGGTTATGGTCATGCATCTCAAAGAACCTGGCATCAACACGTGGTTCCCTATAAAGATGGATGGGCGGTAAGACGTGAAGGCAACGAGCGTATTACCTCAAAACATCGTAAACAAAGCACTGCCATACGCAAGGCTAAGCGCATTGCAAAACGTAAAAAAGCTGATGTAATAATTCATAGAGCTAGTGGTGGAATTAGAGAACGAATTTCTTATTAGAATAAACATTTAGATTACTGTTTAAGCACGGATTAGATTCGCAAATGCATAGTCTTTATTAAGTAACTATAGCCTATCTGTTAAATTCATACTAAATCTTTAATTTTCAGAGGATTTTTCATCGTTTTAACATCCAAGAATCTTGATTTGGTCGTATATTTAAAACATTAAAGAAATCTTGCTATGTCACCACTTCAATACTTGAGAAAACGCCTCCTTAAGGAAAACACCAAACGTTGGCAAAAAGGACCTGCTCCAAATAGTCTAAAATCAAAGCGCGTACAAATTAGAAAACATCAAGAAGAGGACGATACTTATTTGTTCATTTAGAAAAGGCGTAACAAATGCCATGAAATAGCGTCTTGTACATAAAATTAAGTGGCGTATTATGGCCTTGTTATCTGTATCACACAATCCTAATCACAATCCAAATCCTAAATTTGGAGAAAAACTGCGCACATTCAATACCCTTTTAGATGAGTTGAAGTCTAGAGATTTGCCTTTAAAGACACAAGATTACATAAACTCACAACTTATAAGCTTTAACGCTAAGAATATTAGCAATCCCAAATTGCACAAATCCATTTGTAAACTTCAAACACGTATTCTCAGGCATTTAGAAAAGGAGCTCAAGATAGTTCCAAAAGGCCACTACCAACAACAGTGGATGGCTCTTGGCATGGCGTCTTTTGGAATTACCCTCGGTGCTGGCTTGGGCATGGCTCTGGGAAATATGGCCTATATAGCAATAGGCCTGCCCCTTGGTATGGTCATAGGAATGGGTGTTGGTTCTAGGCTAGATAAAAAAGCCGCTGATGAGAAACGCCAATTGCAATTTAAACCAGGCTTAACTTGGTAATTTTGATATTTCACTGGTTCTTCGGGCACCTTTCGTATTGAATATAATCAGCCAATTTTCTGAATTCCTAAAGTATCCTTATATTCCTAACGGACGAGAAGGCGTATATAGAAGCCTTTTTTCAATCACGAATATCACAATTAGGTTATGCAAAACATTTCTATCTCAGACGGTGCCACTATTGAAGACTATAAATCTTACGGTAGCCTTAATCATCTTGTCGAACAATTCTTAATCGACACTAAATCATCAATCCATGACCTTAAGGGGCGGACCATTTGGATGATCAATTCTACAGCGACAGGTGGCGGCGTTGCCGAGATGCTACCAAGTCAAATTAGAATAATGAGGTCTTTGGGCGTGAACATAGAATGGTTGGTTATTGAAACTTCAGATAGTTCTTTTTTTAAACTTACCAAGCGTATTCATAATGCCATTCACGGTAGTGGCAATGGTAATTTTACGGAATCCGAGCGTTCTATTTTTGAGAAAATCAATGCACAGAATATAGATGATGCCTTGTCATACATCAACGATGGCGATTTGGTCGTTATCCACGATCCTCAGCCCATGCCTCTTGCTACAATGATTAGAAAAGAAAGAAAGGTAAAATTAGTTTGGCGCTGCCATATTGGGTTAGAAGAGCGTAATTCTACTACTGATGGTGTATGGAATTTCTTATCGCATTATTTTGATGCCTACGACCATTTCGTATTTAGTATTCCTGCTTATGTGCCAGAACAAATAAAGGATAAAACCAGTATCATTACACCAGCTATAGACCCATTGAGCCATAAAAACAGAATTTTACACACGGATCAATGTGTAGATCTTCTCTTACAGTCGGGAATTATTTCCGGGAGACAGCCGGTATTATACGACGTATTTAAGTACCAAGTGCGCCGGGTTATGCCAGATGGTACATTTAATAAGGTTAACCACAAGAGCAATTTAGATCTTATTTATAGACCGATTGTTACTGAAATATCGCGCTGGGATCGCTTAAAAGGATTTAAGGAACTCATGTATGCCTTCATTATTATGAAAGAAAAGAATGAGAGTTCAGGAAATCCTTCAAGCGCGAATTACAAGCGTATAAAAGCGGCCCGATTAGTTCTTGGTGGGCCAGACCCAGCTTTTGTTGCAGATGACCCTGAAGGTGCCGAAGTGCTTAATGAACTCATAGACCAATATAAAAATATCCACTCTAAATTACAGGATGATATTGCCATATTACTCTTGCCTTTGGATAATCCGGTAGAAAACGCTCTAATTGTAAACGCTTTGCAGCGGTTTTCCAATATTGTGGTTCAAAATTCGCTGCAAGAAGGCTTTGGGCTTACCGCAACAGAGGCGATGTGGAAACAGCGCCCAGTGCTTGTATCTGGAGCAGCAGGATTGAAGTTTCAAGTTGAAGATGGTATTACCGGAAAAATCAACGACAATCCTAAGGACATTGATCAATTGGCCTCCACTATGGAATATATGCTCAATAACCCTAAAGAACGGGACAAGCAGGGTTTTAATGGACAACTTAGGGTAATTAAAAATTTCACCTTATTTAGTCAAATCCAAGCTTGGCTATCTGTTTTGGCACAACTAAAATAAATGCTTTTTGGTGTTCTGCTAATTAAGATGCAATTGTAATAGAGCTGGTTGTGACTCAAAAACATAGCGCTGTAATTTTTGCAACGTTTCGAGCTTATCCGACGTATTGACCAACAAAGAAATATTGTTGTTGCTTCCACCATAGGCTATCATTCTCACATTCACGTCCTGTAAGATCTGAAATAATTGTGGTGTTTCTGGATGGTAAATGATATGATGACCTACTAAACATACAATACTCATATAGTCATCTACATCAACCGTTGCAAATTCACCTAAGTCGCTACAAATGGCATCAAGATGTGAGGTATCGTCTATGGTTAAGGATACGGCAATTTCAGAGGTCGTTACCATATCTATAGATGTCTCATAACGCTCAAATACCTCAAATACCTTTTTTAGGAATCCATGGGCCAATAACATCCGAACGGATTTGATTTTTATAGCAGTAATCCCGTCTTTAGCCGCTATAGCCTTGATACCTTCGCCATGAATTTTATTGGTAATTAAAGTTCCGTGAGCTTGAGGTGCCATGGTATTTTTTAATCGTAATGGAATATCTAAATCTCTTACTGGCAGAACCGTTTGAGGGTGTAATACTTTGGCTCCAAAATAAGCCAATTCTGCCGCTTCATCATAGGATAAATGAGATAGCGCCTTAGTCTTATGTACAAATCTAGGGTCATTGTTATGGAAACCGTCAATGTCTGTCCAAATTTGTACTTCTTCTGCATTCAGGACAGCACCGATTATAGTAGCCGTATAATCACTACCGCCTCGATTTAAGTTGCTTATATGGCCTTGAGCGTTTAGGCAGATAAACCCTTGGGTAATAAAAATGTCCGTCTCTGGAAGCGCATCCATTAATCGGTTTAAATTTTGCTTAATGTAAAAGTTATCAGGTTCATGATTAGCTGTTGTTCGCATAAATTCTAGAGCAGGAATACAATGCGCCTTAAACCCCTCTTCTAACAGTAAATTTGTGAAAAGAAATGTTGAAAGTAATTCACCCTTGGCCACGATTTGATTGTAAATTATCTCGCTATGAGTTTGTTGTGCAAACTCTAGAAGCTCATTGATATGATACTCTATATAAGCTTTAGCTGAAGCTACTAAATCCTCACTTTTGAACAAGTCTTGTGCTACGGAAAAATAGTGGGTCCTGAGTTGAGCAATAGACCGTTCTGCAACATCGGTTTCACCTTTTAATAAGCTGTCTGAGATCTCTACCAACGTATTGGTAGTGCCTGACATAGCCGATAGAACAACAAATTTTCTTCCTGGTTTGGAAATGATATCCTTAACGTGATTCATATTAATTACTGATCCTACGGAAGTCCCTCCAAATTTATATACTAGCATAGCTTTCCTTTTTTAAGGCAACAAAAGTAGTTGTCCTTAAGGTTTACCTGAAAAAATCTTTAAAAAATAGGTTATTTTTGCACAAAATGTTAAATATCTAACACATGAAAACCATTGCCGCCTGTGTAGAGGAACTTCTAATAAGTCAACCGTTTCTAGAAGAAGCTCTTTTTAGGAATATTATTAACTTCTCGGCACTAGCAGAGGAACTGAAAGATCCGGTGAGTACTATGTTACGTAAACCTGTTAAAACCGGAGCCATTATGATGGCGTTAAGACGATATAGCCCACCACCTCATTTGAGGAAATCACGTCAAATGCAATCTGTACTGAAGGAACTAGGAGATATCACGGTACGCTCAAATTTGGTAGACTATACCTTTCAAAACTCGGAAAGCTTAATTCAAAGCCACTCTAAAGTTCTTGAAAATTTTAATCCCAAGGCTTTCTATGGGTTTTCTCGCGGTATTTATGAAAGTAATATTGTTGTCTCCAAAAGTGAAGCAAACAAAGTATTGGAAAGTTTTAAGACTGAAACTTTATTAGGCTCTCAAGATGACTTGTCGGCAATTAGTATCAGGCTGCCCGAAAATAACTCCAAAATATCAGGGCTGTACTATCAGATATTTAAGCGATTGGCTTGGGAAGGCATTTCCTTGTATGAGGTAATTTCTACCACTAATGAATTTACAATGCTTGTAGAAAATCATATGGTAGATAAGGCTTTTTCGGCAATTAAGACTTTGAATAAGGCTTAAATCTAATAATCGCATTCGTAACAACAAACGCCGTAACTGATGGTATAACCCAACCCAAATTATGTTGCGCTAAAGGCACATAGCTAATTATTGGTTCAAAAAAATCTTCACCTAAAAAGAATTTCAATATATCGGGAAGACTAAATAAAAACGTTGTAAATATCACCGTTCTAAATACCAATGGACTAGCCCAGTGGTCAGGTACTATATTCAAAATAATAAGTGCAATTGAAATGGGGTAAAGCAACATGAGTGCTGGGATTGCAGCATAGATGATAAAACCTACGTCAAAGCTACCTACAATTATTCCTGTTAAACAACATATAACGGTGGTGATTACATAGATTTTGTGATTATGATTGAATAAGGCTTCAAAAAAATCGGCAATAGAAACAATTATGGCAACAGCCGTTGTAAAACAGGCCAGCGCAACTAAAACGCCAACGAAAGTAGCACCTATATTGCCAAGTGTTTGAGTTGCTAAGCCCAATAACAAGTCGGTTCTTGTAATATCCTCAGGGAAGCTGTTATTGTAAAATGCTCCAATAGCTATAAGGCCAGCATAAATGGCAAACAAACCGAACATAGCAACTAAACCCGATTTAGCAATGATGCGCCTCTTTTGGTCATAGGAATAGTTTCCGCTTTTGTTGAGCGAAATAATTATGACGCCACCCATTACCATTCCAGCCAAAGCGTCATAAGTTTGATAGCCTTCCAGTAGGCCATCAACAAATGGAGCGTCCATAGTAGAACGTCTCATTTCAGGCATTGGTGAAACCACTCCAATTAGGATGATGAGCAGCACCATAAAAACGATTAGCGGCGTGAGGTATTTTCCTAAAATATTGAGAGCTTGAGAGCGATTTACCACAAACAAAAAAACAAGGCCAAAATAAATCAAGCTCGTCCAGATTGCTTCCGTTCCCAATATAGGAGCAACAGCCATTTCGTGCGTTACGGCAGCAGTTCTTGGTGCAGGCAAGGCTATTATAATAAGGTACATGACAATACAGTACACTATACTAAACTTTGGCGATACCTTATTTCCAAATTCTAACATAGTCCCTTGCAATTTGGCGTGACCAATGAGAGCTAATAGTGGAATAACAGTCGTTGTAAGCATGAAACCTAGAGCTACCAACCACCAATTCGCTCCAGAGTTATAGCCTAACAAAGGCGGCAAAATGAGGTTTCCAGCACCAAAAAAGCCAGCAAAGAGGGCAAACCCAAAAAGAAATATCCGCTTGGTGTCTGTCATTATTCCGTTCTTACAAGATGCAAATCATGAAAATCAAAACTGAAATCCGTAATAGGAGCTATATAAGACATGGTAGCGGATTGAGCTTTCCCTTTTTCATTAAATGTGAATTTCACGAAAACATCTGCATCATAACTTCTATCATCCCATTTAGCAACATAGGTTGTGGCATTATAAGGCAATAATTCACCTTTTAAACGGGATGACCTAGACGAAGCAATCCTATAGCCTTTGCCATCTTCTGTAATTTCAAAATCACCAAACCACTTATCTGTAAAGGCCCCTGTAATTTGCTCAGGTTTTGGAATAATGGCGCTTCCTTTCATGACTTTTACTTGGTCATAAACTGAAGCTTTAATGCTGTCATTATACTTGAGGTATTCCAAATTCCGTGACCCAAGCCGTCCTAGCCAATCCCTATTTTCGTAACCTAAATAATTATCTTTTATGGTGTTGGTAATGGTATTAAATGCAGAGCCATTCATTTGATTAGTTAAAACAACTATGGCTAAGTTTAATTCGGGAATCATGGTAAATTGTGTCACGGTACCCAAGAGGCCTCCTGTGTGATAGACTTGTTTATAGCCGCCTTTGACATCCGTAAGGAACCACCCTAGGCCATAACCTCTAAAGTTTGACCCATACCAATCTCCTGGTCTTACAGAAAGCGGTGTTTGTAATTGCCAGAGTTCATGGAATTGCGCTTCGCTCAGTAAGCGTTCGCCTGATGCCGTAACCGCTCCATCGATTAAAAACTGAGCCCAAGTGAGCATGTCTGGGACATTGCTAATAATCCCTCCAGCGGCATTGGCCGTTGCACTCCAATCGTGAGGAATGGGAATAACTTCTCCTTCTGTTCTTGTGTGGGCATCAATGATATTGGAACGATCGATTACACGATTGTAGGACGCTTTACTGTTAACCATCCCAACAGGCTTCATTATTTTGGTTTCAATAAATTCTTCCCATGACAAACCACTAACTCGTTTCAGAACTTCACCAGCGACGATATAGAAATTATTATTGTATCTAAAGGTGCTCCTAAATGAGCTTTCAGGCTCTAAATGTTTTAGGTTGGTTATAATATCTTGAACGGTAAAATCGCTACCTTCCGGGAAAAACATCAAATCGCCAGCGCCCAGAGGCAGACCACTGCGATGCGTAACCAGGTCTCTAATTGTAAACTCATCGGTAACCCAAGGGTCTTTAAGCTGAAATTCAGGAATGTGTTTACGAACCTTGTCGTCCCATTTGAGTTTGCCAGCATCTACCATCATAGCCAAAGCAAAACAAGTAAATCCTTTACTATTTGAAGCAACTCCAACCAAGGTCTTGTCGGTCATAGGCTCATTCGTTATCATGGAACGAATACCATGTCCTTTTGAATACACAACCTCTCCGTCCTTTAATATCCCAACGGAAATCCCTGGAACATCAAAAGTGGTCAAGGTATTGGTTACGAGTTGGTCTAATTCTGCTTCAGGTATTTGAGCCTGAGACAAGGCCAAGAAAAACAAAAAGATGCTGCGTACTAGAAATTTTACGGACATGATGGAAGAAATTGTATTGCTTCCAAATATAGCAAATGTTGACATGCCTTTTTTGGAAAATACCTGTAATACGTATCTTTAGGAATTATGTTTTTAGATTATAAATCATCAAAAATATATTTTGAAGTTGAAGGTGACGGTCCCGCACTTATTCTATTGCATGGATTTATGGAAGACCTCAGTATGTGGGACGCTTTTGTTCCCGAGTTAGTTTCAAAATGTAAGGTGATAAGAATAGACTTGCTCGGTCATGGTAAATCCGATTGCATTGCCAAGGTGCATAGTATGGAAATTATGGCCGAAGCGGTTTTTGCCATTTTACAACATCTCAACATTCATACTGCAAAAGTTATTGGCCATTCTATGGGAGGCTATGTAGCACTAGCGTTAGCAGAATACCGCCCAGGCTTAGTTAAGGATTTAGTGTTGCTCAATAGCACATTTGAAGCCGATTCCCTAGATCGAAAAGAGTTGCGTTCTAAAGCAATTTTGCAAGCTGAAGAAAGTAAAGAAGCCTACCAAAAATTAATACGCTTGTCCTTCTCCAATCTATTTGCTCCAGAGAGCAAAGAAACATTTAACAGGCAATTTGAAAATGCTTTAAATAAGGCTTTACAAACTCCGGTTTGTGGGTATACCGCAGCTTTGGAGGGCATGAAATTGCGCAGAGACCGCTTCGATGTATTTACGAATGTTCAGGGTAGAAAAATAATTGTTGCTGGAAAAAAGGACAATCTCATCAATGCTGAAAGCTTAAGAAAAAAGACTGCGAATTCCTCCATTGAACTATTGGAATTCTCGGAAGGACATATGAGTCATATCGAGAATAAATCAGAATTAACTTACTTTTTAAAACGTTTTATCGAAAAATAAATCTTTTAAACGTTTTTAGTGTCATTTTTTTCTAAGTTTAGACTGTCCAAATAAAAAACTATAAACCAAATTTACCATGACACCTACGAAATTATATTGCGATTTTTTCGGTCATAATTATGAGGTTACAAAAAAGGTAACCTTGCACGTCAAGGAGTACACCTGTAAATGTTGCAAAAAGCAATTGACAACGGATAGCAACGGAAGGTTAACCGAATTGACACCGAAATATCAGGACATTAATTCAGCCCTCGAGCGCTTATACCACAACAGGTTGATGCGTTCAAAGCAAAAATCAATCACTTCATCGATTTATTGATTGTTAACAACCTGTGAATAACTCATTTTCTTATCTTTATAAGGCTAATTAATCCAAGAATCCTACTAAGAAGATAAGTTAAAATGAAAAATGTTTACTGTTCCCTTTTTGGACATGATTACCAAGTGTCCAAAGTAGTAACATATCACGTTAAGGAATATAAATGCAAGCATTGCAAATCAGAAATGACAATTGATGGCAATGGTAGATTTGTTCCGCTCACTCCCAAGTACAAAGAAATAAACAAGGTACTAAACAGAGTACATAACAAACGTCTAGAAAAAAGCCAGAAGTTGTTTATGGTTGATTATTAAGAGCATTCCAACCTTTCGCAATTATAGGAATACGCTCCTCAGCCCTTGTAACAAGATGCATTCCCTTCTCTTTATCAGTCATGTAACCAATAACCGTGAGATTGGGATTCCCTTTTATCTTATCATAATCTTTTTGAGCAATAGTCATAAGGAGTTCGTAGTCTTCACCTCCATTTAAGGCCACCGTTGTGCTGTCTATATTGAATTCCTCGCATGTTGAAATGACCTGCGGATCTAAGGGAATCTT
>CAZGDG010000002.1:28228-35227 GCA_964524415.1 uncultured Flavobacteriaceae bacterium | reverse complement strand
ACTTGTTTGTCTTTTTCTACTGTGCCAATGGCTGTAACAGATATAATGAGACCCGTAGTTGAAGATGTTGTATCACCACCGACAACATCTATATTATACAATTTAGCCGCTGTTGCAATGCCTTGGTAAAGTTCCTCCAACGCTTCTAGGGGAAATCTGTTGGATACAGCTATACTAATCGTGATTTGGGTCGCCCTTGCGTTCATGGCATAAATATCGGATAAGTTCACCATGACCGCTTTATAACCTAAATGTTTTAAGGGCATATAACTGAGGTCAAAATGAACACCTTCTACAAGCATATCGGTTGATACAACGACATTTTCACCCTCAAAATGTAAAACTGCAGCATCGTCACCAATACCTTTTAAAGTAGAGTTATGCCCTATCTCAAACTGAGCAGTTAAATGGTCAATTAATTTAAATTCTCCAAGCTCACTGAGCGGAGTACGTTTTGGGTTCTTATCTTCTAACATGTTGCAAAAATATTGTGCTTTTTTCAATTTATAGGGCAAGACTACCTATATTTTGGCGTTACTATCTTACAAATGCGTTTTTTAAAGTAAATTGCTTAAAAATTCTTATGAAACCCGTGACTTTAAAAATATTAAAACTTGCAGTCTTACTATTAGGCATAGCTGTTTTTAGCAGTTGCGACGATGAACCTGTTGAACCTATCAACACCGATTTAGACGGCGACACAATTGTAAATAGCAATGACAATTGCCCTGAAGTTTCGAATCAAAATCAGATAGATACTGACAATGATGGTCTAGGAGATGCTTGCGATGACGATGACGACAATGATGGAATCCCAGACACAGAAGACAATTGTCCTTTAACAAGCAATCCTGATCAAGAAGATTTAGATAACGACGGTATTGGCGATATTTGCGATTCTCAAGTCGTTCAAGCACAATTTCCATGTGTTAATGGTTTTGCTGGGGATTTGCCTTGTGATGGCTTTGATCTTATGAGCCATATTCCTGTTGAAGAGCTCGGAGGCGCCGGAGCAGAAGGTAACGATTCTTGGGGATGGACAGATCCCCAAACAGGTAAAGAATATGCCCTAGTTGGTACCACAACCAGCACAGCATTTGTAGATATTTCAAATCCAGCTGAGCCGATCTTTTTAGGTCGGTTACCCACAACAACCGTAAGTAGCTTGTGGCGCGATGTTAAAACCTATAACAACCACGCCTTTATAGTAAGCGAAGCACCTGGCCATGGTATGCAAGTTTTTGATTTGACACGCCTGAGAAACGTCAGCAATCCGCCAGTAACATTCACCGAAGATGCTTTGTATACGGGTTTTGGAAGAGCTCATAATATTGTAATAAATGAAACAAGTGGATTCGCCTATGCTGTAGGGTCCGATACCTTTAGCGGCGGACCACATTTCGTTAATATTCAAAATCCAATAATGCCGATTTCTGCTGGAGGTTATGCAGATGATGCGTACTCACACGATGCGCAAGTTGTAACCTATAATGGGCCTGACCAAGACTATACAGGTCGCGAAATACTAATTGGCAGTAATGAAAATGAGGTGGTTATCGTAGATGTTACCGATAAAGCCAATCCTAGTCAAATTTCAACGATAGGCTACACGGATATAGGTTACACACATCAAGGTTGGTTTACTGAAGACATGAGGTATTTCCTATTGGGTGACGAGGTAGACGAAATAAATTTTGGACTAAATACCAGAACTGTGGTCTTTGATTTTTCAGATTTGGATAACCCCTCATTTCACATGGATTATTTTGGCCCTACACAAGCCATAGACCACAATGGCTACGTCGTTGGCAACACTTTTTATATTGCTAATTATTCTGCAGGTCTACGCGCCGTTGATATTTCAAATATTGCTTCGGGTGTTATGGTTGAATCTGGTTTTATAGACACATTTACCCCTCATGACAACACCTCTTTTAATGGAGCGTGGAATATCTACCCATATTTTGAAAGTGGAAATATTGTGGTTAGCGATATCGAAGGTGGTCTCTTTGTGGTGCGACCGTCTAACTAGGAAAAATGACACAAACAGTAAGATACCGGTTATACCTGCTTTTGCTTTTGCTCACTATTGGCTGCGATAAGGAAAATGGCCCTGCTATTATACAAGATAGCGTAGTGTTAAATAATCTCAGCACTTATGGTGGTAGCCAAAATGATAGTGGCAGGGCCATTGTAGCAACCCAAGATGGAGGCTATGCTGTTTTAGGATTCACACAAAGCAATGATGGCGATATCATTGATAAACAAGACAGCAGCTTCGACTTCCTCTTGATGAAATTTGATGCAGATGATGCTATACAATGGCAAAAAACCTATGGCGGAGCATTAGATGATAGAGGAAGTGATATCATACAAACTTCGGATGGTGGATATGTTATAATTGGTTTAAGTTTTTCAAACGATGGGGATGTAAATTCCAATGCAGGCCTTCAAGATTTTTGGTTATTGAAGTTAAATTCAATTGGAACCATAGAATGGCAAAAATCCTTTGGATTTGCTGGAGCAGATTCTGGAATTTCTGTTATTGAAACCAATGACAATGGTTTTTTGCTTACAGGTATTCTAGATGTCACAGCTTCAGAAGGTGCTGGCAATACCTCCAGGATATCCAACCGACATGCAGGTGGCGATTATTGGGTACTTAAACTGAATAGTCTTGGCGAGCTTGAATGGAGCCAGTATTTCGGAGGCAATTTTACCGACACACCTCAAGGCGTTGTACAAACAAACGATAACGGATATATTATTGCAGGCAGCTCTGACAGCGATGACACAGATATATCTTCTAATATTGGAAGTTACGATTTTTGGGTTATCCGTCTTTCGCAGACAGGAGACCTCATCTGGGAAAAGTCGTTTGGCGGTGATCAAATTGATGAAGCTAGAGCAATAGTGGCTGCGGATGACGGCAACTACATTATTGCAGGAGATACTCGAAGTGACTCTAATGACGTTAGCAATTACAAGGGTGGTGCAGATTTGTGGCTCATAAAGATTTCTCCAAATGGCGACTTACTTTGGGAAAAAACCATTGGTGGGACCAACTTTGATGTGGCACGAGACATGGCGTTAACACCAGATGGCAATCTTCTTTTAGCAGGAAGTTCTAGAAGTAGTGATATTGACGTGTCACAGAACAAAGGTCAAAATGACTTTTGGATACTTAAAACTGATAATACAGGCAATCCAATTTGGGAGAGAACTTTTGGAGGGTCTAATATTGATTTCGCCTATGGAGTGACTGAACTTATAGACGGTTCTATAGTAGCTGTCGGTGACACATCTAGCGACGATGGTGATATTATTGAAAACCAAGGCTTTTCGGATATGTTGATCATAAAATTAACAGAATAATGAAACAAATACTCATTCTTACTTTTTCTCTTTTTGTGCTATTGCTAGGATGCACTAGTGAAGACAATAGCAATCCTAACGCAAGTGTCAATTTTACGTTTACGCATACTTGGGATGGCGCTATAATAGACCAAAACAACTTAACTTCAATAATCGTGACCAATGCCAATGGCGAAACCTTAAATTTTACGAGGATTCGTTACCTTGTTTCAAGATTCGAATTAGTAAATGTAGATACAGGTGCAACCATTACGTTTAACGATTACAAATTTACAGACCTCGCTCAACCGCTCTCTTATAATTTCACTCCTGCGGCCAACGTTATTCCGCGTGGAAGTTATCGACTTAAGTTTATCTGGGGTTTTAATGAAGAAGACAATGTAGATGGCGCATACCCAGATTTAAATAGTGCCTCTTGGAACTGGCCTGCTCCTCTCGGTGGAGGTTATCATTTTCTTCAAATGGATGGGCAATACAACATCAACAGTACGCCAAGCAACTACAATTATCATAACGGAACAGCGAGGCTTAACGATGACCCTCCGACATTTGAACAAAATTTCAGGGAAATAAGCTTTGACGAGATAATACCCATTAACGGTAATTCTTCGATTGAAGTCGTAATGAATTTTGCTGAGTTCTTTAAAAACCCACACCAATGGGACTTAAATGTTTTAGACACTCCTTTAATGCCAAATTATATGGCGCAAAAAATGATGCAAGATAATGTGGCTACTGTTTTTAGCCTTGGAGGCATCACCCAAAACTAATAAATGACTCGGGTAATCTACATATTAGTTGTTGGTGTTTTCTTTTGGAGTTGTTCTAAAGACGATACTGGTTATGAACCTATACCATATCAACTAGAAATTCCTGAAATATTTGAGAATACAATCATTCCTCCAATTATACCAAGCAATAATCCATTGACAGAAGAAGGCGTAGCCCTAGGGAAGAAATTGTTTTTCGATCCTATTTTATCCAATGATAACAGCATGTCCTGTGCAAGCTGTCATATGCCACAAAAGTCTTTTGCGGATAACCTGACAACAAGTGTTGGCATAGAAGGAATAAGTGGTCCTAGGAATTCAATGCCTTTGTTTAACCTGGCTTGGAATTTCAATGAGCGCTTTAATTGGGATGGTTCTGCTTTAAGTTTAGAAAGCCAAGCCTTGGAGCCTATAGAAAATCCATTGGAACTACATAGTAATTGGGAAGAGGCAGTATCACGTCTTCAAAGCCATCCTGAATATCCTGAGATGTTTAGGCAAGCATTCAATACAAGCGTAATTACGGCAGAGCTCACTACCAAAGCTATTGCTCAGTTTGAACGTACTTTAATATCCGCCAACTCCAAGTTTGACCAATATTTGTTGGGACTCACAGAACTGACCGACCAAGAACTTAATGGACTTGATATATTCCTGAGAGAAGATAAAGGAGATTGTTTTCATTGCCATGGCAATCCTAATAATCCATTATGGACAGATAATGATTTTCATAACAATGGCTTAGACCAAACCTTTACGGATTTAGGTCTTGGTGCAGTTACGGGCGACCCTAACGATAATGGTAAGTTTAGAACACCTACTTTGAGAAATCTTATATACAGTGCTCCATATATGCACGACGGAAGATTTGCAACCTTAGACGAGGTCATAGATTTTTATAGTGAAGGGCTACAAAATTCTCCAACTATAGACCCCTTAATGAAAAATGTTGACGAAGGTGGTGTACAATTATCAGATTCTGACAAAGCCGATTTAAAAGCATTCCTGCTCACGTTATCTGACCCTTCTTTTATAGCAAACCCAGCCTTTCAAAACTAAATCGACACTGTATTTCATCGAAAATATAAGGTTTTAAACTGGGTATAAACTGAATTTTACTACATTAGAAATCCCCTAAACGCCCTTAAGATGAAACCTACTGAAAAAAGCACTCTTTTCTGTGGCATTTTTGGCCACAACTATGTGATGAAAGGCCCGCGGTATAAACCCACCACAAATTTGGCATGCAAGCACTGTGGCCAGCCGCTCAAAATAGACGCCAATGGTAATTTCTCAGAAGAGGATTTCACCAATAAAGAAGTCCTCAAGGTAATGCGACAATTATTTCATGCCCAACTAAAGCTCGCTAAATCTGGAAACACCCTGTAAGAACTTCATATTCAAGCGTTTTAACCATAATATTTAACTATATTAACATATGCTAATAAAATGTTAGCAATTATGCTATTAGCTATGTTTAGTTGTATATTTGTAGACAATTTAGAATTAATCTAGTTAAGCGTTATGATTAAGGTTTCTGAACAGGCTAAGCAAAAGGTTATGCAGCTCATGACCGAAGACGGATTTAATCCTACCACAGATTTTATTAGAGTTGGCGTAAAAAGTGGTGGGTGCTCAGGTCTTTCTTACGATTTAAAATTTGATAAATTAAAGGAAAACGACGATAAGGTTTTTGAAGACAATGGCATTAAAATCATTGTGGACAAGAAAAGTTTCCTTTATCTCATAGGAACAACCCTAGAATATTCTGGAGGGCTCAATGGGTCTGGCTTTGTGTTTAACAATCCAAATGCCAACAGAACCTGTGGTTGTGGCGAATCATTTTCTCTCTAAACATGCAAAAAACTATGTCAAAATATACCGAAGACGATTTAAGGGAAGAATTAAAAACCAAAGAATATGAATATGGTTTTTATACAGATATAAAATCTGAAACGTTCCCCAAAGGTCTTAATGAAGATATCGTTAGGGCCATTTCTAAAAAGAAGAACGAACCTGAGTGGATGACCGAATGGCGCTTAGAGGCATTTAGGGCATGGCAAGAAATGACCGAACCAGAATGGGCGAACGTTACCTACAAAAAGCCAGATTTTCAAGCAATTTCTTACTACTCAGCCCCTAATAGTAAGCCAAAGTATGACAGCCTAGATGAGGTTGACCCGGAGCTCCTGGCTACCTTCGAAAAATTAGGTATATCGCTAGAGGAACAAAAGAAATTGGCTGGTGTAGCCATGGATGTGGTTGTAGATTCCGTTTCTGTAGCTACGACTTTTAAAGAAACACTTGCGGAAAAGGGTATCATTTTTATGAGTATCTCAGAGGCTATCCAAAAACACCCTGATCTGGTAAAAAAATATATAGGAACTGTAGTCCCTCAAAAAGATAATTTCTATGCTGCTTTGAACTCTGCCGTATTTAGTGACGGTTCTTTCTGTTATATTCCAAAAGGCGTTAGATGTCCTATGGAATTATCAACCTATTTCAGGATCAACCAAGCAGGTACAGGACAGTTTGAGCGTACCTTAGTTGTGGCGGATAAAGGTAGTTATGTAAGTTATCTTGAAGGTTGTACGGCACCGAGTCGTGATGAAAATCAATTGCACGCTGCTGTGGTAGAATTAATTGCCTTGGAAGATGCCGAAATAAAATATTCTACGGTACAGAACTGGTTCCCAGGAAATGCCGAAGGTAAAGGTGGTGTTTATAACTTTGTTACCAAACGTGGTCTTTGTGAAAAGAACGCTAAAATATCATGGACCCAAGTTGAAACAGGTAGTGCCATCACATGGAAATATCCATCATGTGTCCTCAAAGGAGATAACTCTGTTGGAGA
>CAZGDG010000002.1:22661-28128 GCA_964524415.1 uncultured Flavobacteriaceae bacterium | reverse complement strand
GCTCAGATTGAGCATGAAGCAACAACCAGTAAAATTGGAGAAGACCAAATTTTTTACTGTAACCAGCGTGGTATTGATACGGAAAAAGCCATAGCGCTCATCGTTAATGGATTTAGTAAAGATGTACTTAACAAGCTTCCTATGGAATTTGCCGTAGAAGCTCAGAAATTATTGGAAATTAGTTTAGAAGGTTCCGTAGGTTAATCCTCTGGTGATGAAAAATATCGGTAAAGTACTTTTGGTTTGTCTTTTGGTAATGACTTGTAAAAATGAGTCTAAAGGCACCACTGAATTCGAGAAAGACACCAACAAATCCTACAGCCAAGATGATGGTTTAATTACCGTAAAAGGTGATTTTGTTTATTATGCAGATGCGGCCGTTTTACAAACCAAAACAAATATTTACGGCGTGGTCATAGACGAGAACATGCATAAGCTAGACGAACAAGTAAAAGCCTTCAAAGAAGAAGCTACAGATATGGTCCCTGTAACCGTTAGGGTTAGAAAGTTTGAAAAAGACCCTAATGAAGAAGGATGGCAATATCGGGTTGAAATAAAAGAAATATTAAAGGTGGAAGCACCTGATAAAAATAAAGAAGACGTTATTAAAATAGGAAATTAGTATTATGTTAAAAATAAATAATTTACACGCAAGCGTAGAAGACAAGGCCATCTTAAGAGGCATTAACCTACATGTTAAACCTGGTGAAGTTCATGCTATTATGGGCCCTAATGGCTCTGGAAAAAGCACACTAGCGTCTGTAATCGCAGGTAAGGAGGATTACGATGTAGATGAAGGCGAAATTATCTTCGAAGGCGAGGAAATTGATGACTTGGGACCAGAAGAACGTGCACACAAGGGAATTTTCCTATCCTTTCAATATCCTGTGGAAATACCTGGAGTCAGCGTAACCAATTTCATAAAAACAGCCATAAACGAAACAAGAAAAGCAAAAGGCTTGGACGATATGCCTGCCAATGAAATGCTAAAACTTATACGCGAAAAATCAGAGCTATTGGATATTAATCGCAAATTCTTATCTAGATCCTTGAACGAAGGCTTTTCTGGAGGTGAGAAAAAGCGTAATGAAATTTTCCAAATGGCCATGCTAGAGCCTAAACTAGCCATTTTAGACGAAACGGACTCTGGTCTTGATATTGATGCCTTGCGCATTGTTGCAAATGGCGTTAATAAACTAAAGTCAAAAGACAATGCAGTTATTGTAATAACGCACTACCAACGTTTACTAGATTACATCGTGCCAGATTATGTGCATGTTTTGCACAATGGACGAATCGTTAAATCTGGGTCTAAAGAATTGGCTCATGAGCTAGAAGCTAAAGGGTACGATTGGATAAAGGAAGAAGTGGAAGCTTAAATCTCAAAGTTCAGTATGCAATCCCAGTAAAACGATAACTGGTATTTGCTTTAAATGCTAATCTGAAAACTTAGAACAATGGAATTAAAAGATAAATTGGTATCCTCTTTCATGGCCTTCGAAGACATGGTAGATATAGATTCTCCTGTCCATAATATTAGAACCGAAGCTATAAAGACGTTTGAAACAGAAGGTTTCCCAACAAAACGACAAGAAGCTTGGAAATATACATCCCTTAACTCAATTTTAAAGCATAATTACAGTGTGTTTCCTAAGCACGAAAATGCGCTGGAATATGCAGATGTAAAAAAATATTTCATTCACGATATCGATTCTTATAAAATCATTTTTGTGGATGGTAAGTACTCTTCGCACTTATCGCAAACGACACATGAGGGCATTGATGTCTGTCTCATGTCTGCTGCGCTAACTAAGCCGAAGTACAGGTTAGTTATTGAAAATTACTTTAATAAAATTGCCGCTAAGGATGGATTATCATCTTTAAATACGGCGTTCTCTGCCGAAGGAGCCTACATCCATATTCCTAAAAATAAAGTTGTAGAAAAGCCCATACAGATATTACATTTTTCTACAGGTAACGAGTCGGCCTTAATGTTACAACCTCGCAACCTTGTGGTAGTTGATGAAAACTCTCATGTGCAGATTATTGAACGACACCAAAGTCTTACGGATAATCCTGTTCTTACAAATAGCGTTACCGAAATATTTGCCAATAAACGCGCCATTGTAGATTACTATAAAATTCAAAACGACAGGCAAACAGCTTCTTTGATTGACAATACATTTATCAATCAAAAGCAAGAAAGCATTGCAAAGGTTCACACCTTTTCATTTGGTGGAAAATTAACACGGAACAACCTGAATTTTTACCAGAATGGAGAACGTATAGATTCTACCATGAAAGGGATTACAATCATTGGAGACAAGCAGCATGTAGACCATAATACTTTAGTACACCATATTGAACCGAATTGCGAAAGCCATCAAGATTATAAAGGTATTTTTGATGATAAGGCAACAGGCGTTTTCAACGGTAAGGTTATTGTTGAGAAGGAAGCCCAGAAAACCAATGCGTTTCAAGCCAACAATAACGTGCTCATAAGTGATAAAGCAAGTATTAACACCAAACCTCAACTTGAAATTTTCGCAGATGACGTAAAGTGTTCTCATGGTTGTACCATTGGTCAGTTAGATGAAAGTGCCATGTTCTATCTAAGGTCTCGTGGTATTCCAGAAAAAGAAGCAAAAGGTCTGTTAATGTTTGCATTCAGCAATAATGTGCTAGATTCAGTAGCCATTCCAGAAATAAAGAACAGAATTACAAAAATCATCGCACAAAAATTAGGTGTGAGCATAGGGTTTGATCTATAAATGAAAATTAAAGAACAACATATTGGATTTAATGTAGAGGCAATAAGAAAAGACTTTCCAATACTTCAAAGAAAAATCAACGGTAAACCCTTAATTTATTTCGACAATGCCGCTACTTCTCAAACACCACAACAGGTCATTGATGTCATTGTAGATTACTACAGTAATTATAACGCCAATATACATCGTGGTGTGCATAGTCTTAGCCAAGAAGCAACAGATGCTTATGAACTGGCCAGGCAAAAAATTCAAAAGCACTTCAATGCGGCATACTCGCATGAAATTATATTTACAGCAGGCACCACTCATGGCATCAATCTTGTTGCCAATGGCTTTGCTTCCTTAATAAAGGAGAATGATGAGGTTATTGTTTCGGCCTTAGAGCACCACAGCAATATTGTGCCTTGGCAAATGCTTTGCGAATGCACTGGTGCCAAACTCCATGTTATCCCAATGAATCAAGAGGGTGACTTGGAACTTTCCAAATATGAGGCTTTATTAAATTCAAAAACCAAACTTGTTTTTGTTAACCACGTGTCGAATGCTCTAGGCACTATCAACCCAATAAAAAGTATCATAGAAAAAGCGCATGATGTTGGAGCTGCCGTACTGGTAGATGGTGCACAGTCTTGCCCTCATATAAAACCAGATGTAATAGACCTTGATGTAGATTTCTATGTATGCTCTGCCCATAAAATTTGCGGTCCTACGGGAGTTGGGATGTTATATGGGAAAGAAAAGTGGTTAAAAACCTTGCCTCCTTATCAAGGTGGTGGTGAAATGATTTCTGAAGTAACGTTTGAAAAAACCACCTATGCCGATTTACCACATAAATTCGAAGCTGGTACGCCCAATGTGTGTGGAGGTATCGCCTTTGGAGCAGCATTGGACTATATGAATGCCATAGGCTTTGATGCCATTGCATCCTATGAAAATGAGCTGTTAAACTACGCTACCGATAAATTGTTGGCGATTGAAGGCTTAAAAATTTACGGCACTTCAAAGCAAAAAACATCTGTAATATCCTTTAATGTGGGCAATATTCATCCTTATGATATTGGAACCTTACTGGATAAAATGGGCATTGCCGTAAGAACAGGTCACCATTGCGCACAGCCAATAATGGATTATTACCAGATACCAGGAACAATTAGAGCTTCCTTTATGTTTTACAATACTAAAGAAGAAATAGACGTATTTATTTCTTCTCTAAAAAAAGCTATTTTAATGCTATCATAACATTCTGGCACAAAAAATGCACATTGTGTTCGTAAAATAAATCCAAATGAAAGCAATCGTAGGCCTACTTCTAAGTCTTGTCATTCTTGGGTCCTGTAAATCCCAAGGTGTAGCCACAGAAAAAATTGAAAACGGGACCGCCATAAAGAATGACACAACGAAGGTTATGGCTGTAGCAAAGGATAACACAAATCAAGACCAAGAAAATCTCGCTGTGGTTTATAGTGCCTCATCACGTGGTTTTTTTGAATATATCAAAATAACCGAATCCGAGACAATACTTTCTGAGGATAGATACTTAAAATCTATAAGAACATACCCAACAAAATCTAAAGATTGGGAGGCTCTTGTTAAGTTCATAGATTCAACGGATTATAAAAAGTTCAAAACCCTTGAAGCACCAACAGGAAAAAGACTCTATGATGGTGCAGCTCACGCTTTACTGACCATTGTGGAGGGAAAAGAAGAACTCACAACACCTTCCTTTGATCACGGGCAGCCACCTAAGGACATTTTAAACTTTGTGGCCAAAGTACTATCCATAAGAGAAGGCCTTCAAAAACCCTAGCTATTTTGTAACTTTGTAATAAATTAAATGAGTTATGACTATAGAAGAAGTCCAAAATGAAATCATTGATGAGTTTTCAATGTTTGAGGATTGGGAAGAACGCTACCAATATATGATAGATTTAGGTAAAACGTTGCCTCTCATTGACGAGAAGTACAAAACGGATGATCATATCATTAAAGGCTGCCAAAGCAAGGTTTGGGTACACGCAGAAATGGATAAGGATAAGGTAAAATTTACTGCAGATAGCGATGCCATAATAACAAAAGGAATTATTGCCATCTTAATACGTGTTTTCTCAAATCAAAGTCCACAAGACATTATTAAGGCTAATGCTGATTTTATTGATAAAATAGGCTTAAAGGAACATTTATCTCCAACACGTGCCAATGGTCTTGTAAGCATGATAAAACAATTAAAAATGTATGCTATTGCATACCAAACACAACTGAATTAACATGAGCGATACAACAATAGATACCAAAATAATAGGAGACAAAATTGTAAGAGTCCTTAAAACCATTTACGACCCTGAAATTCCTGTAGATATTTACGAATTAGGCTTAATCTATGATGTTTTTGTAAATGAAGACTCAGAAGTAAAGATTTTAATGACACTAACGTCTCCAAACTGTCCGGTTGCAGAAACGCTTCCTTTAGAAGTTGAGGAAAAGGTAAAATCCATAAATGAAATTAAAGATGCCGAGGTTGAAATTACCTTTGATCCACCTTGGTCACAAGACCTAATGAGTGAAGAAGCCAAGTTGGAATTGGGAATGCTTTAAGTCCTTGATTACACTTTAAGAAATATATGGAAGGAGAGATTGTAAATAGAGTGGCCAACAGTAAGCTCAAAGTAATTGATTTGGAAGATTACTACCCAAATGGC
>CAZGDG010000002.1:21028-22561 GCA_964524415.1 uncultured Flavobacteriaceae bacterium | reverse complement strand
AAATTATCAATGAGCTAGACCTTAAACCGTTTGAAGGTTTGCCGGTAATAATAAAAGGGTGTGCGCACAAACCCGTACCAACAAATGCTCTGGTCTTACTCACACAAAAATTAAAACCTATAGCTAGATCCATAATGTTTGGAGAGGCCTGTTCATCCGTACCTTTATACAAAAACAAAAATTAACGCATTCCTTTTATTGACTGATTAGAGTTAGGCAATTTTAAAGCCCTCATTTAGAGTTAAAACTATATATTTGCCTTAGTTAAATGAACTTTAGGCAACTTAATCGGTAATTTTTTAACAATGAAAAGAACACTATTATCTATTCTTACTGTAATGGTATTTGCAGTGAGTTTTTCACAATCAAAGGAAGAGCTTGAGTCACAAAAGGCAGAGGTACAAGCAGAGGCTGATAAATTCCAAGCCAAAGCAGACTCTATTCAAGGTGTCATAGACGCTTTACCAGGATGGCGAATTGGAGCTTTTGGTACCATTGGTGGTAGTTTATCCCAGTTTAACAACTGGTACGCACAAGGTATACCAAACAACGAAGCCGGAAATATTGGGTTTACAGTAAACGGCTATGCCAACAAAATTGAAGATAAATACTTTTGGAAAAATGCACTAACGCTTAACCTTAACTGGATCAAGTTTGATGATAAGGACGACCCAAATGACGACGATGGTTTCAGAGCTGCAACAGATGTATTTAATCTTTCTTCACTTTACGGCTACAGGGTTAGCGATTCTTGGGCAGTTTCAGCATTTGGTGAATACCGTACGACACTGATTGATAATTTTAACGATCCGGGATATCTAGACTTAGGTGTTGGTATGACTTGGACACCCAATGCAGATTTAACTGTGGTCATACACCCACTCAACTATAACTTTGTGTTTTCTAACGGTGATACTGTTTTTGATTCTTCACTTGGTGCAAAAATTGTTGCAGATTACACCAAAACCATTGGAAAGCTAAATATTAAATCTAATTTCTCAACATTTCAAAGCTACGAAGACTCAAATCTTTCAAATTGGACTTGGACAAACTCCCTTGGATACACCATCTGGAAGAATATTGGTGTAGGTTTTGACTTTGCATTAAGGGACAACAGACAGGAAGCAGCAAATTTTCAAGATGTTGACCTAGAAGAGGCTGATAACGACTTACAGTCGTTCTGGACATTTGGTCTAAGCTACAAATTCTAGAAAATAAAACTTATAATGAAAAAAGAGGTCAATAACAAGACCTCTTTTTTTATGTTATATCTTCAACATCGGGATAAAGAAAATTGTTATAAGGAAATCTAGTAATATGAATTTTTCTAACTTCCTTGTAAACACGCTTTCTAAAATCTTCAAGGTTTTCCTTATTTAAGGCAGATATGAACAAAGCCTTGTCACCCAATTTAGACATCCATGTACGCTTCCAATCTTCAATTGAATAATTTGCCTTTGTTGGTTCATCCTCGCTATCATCGTCTAGAGGTTCTGGTTGATAAGCATCTATTTTATTAAACACCATAATTGT
>CAZGDG010000002.1:5060-20928 GCA_964524415.1 uncultured Flavobacteriaceae bacterium | reverse complement strand
GTATCTAAAGTGGCAAAAAGTTTGTTTTCTGCAAAAACCTCGCTTTTGCTAATGACGTTCATTAATGTAGACTTGCCAACGTTGGTGTAACCAACCAGAGCCACTCTAACAAGCTTCCCTCGATTACCGCGTTGCACAGCCATTTGCTTATCAATTGTTTTTATCTTTTTCTTCAGCAACGCAATTTTATCCCTAACTATACGCCTATCGGTTTCTATTTCGGTTTCACCAGGCCCTCTCATTCCAATACCTCCTTTTTGTCGCTCAAGGTGAGTCCACATTCCTTTTAGCCTTGGCAACAAATATTCGCATTGCGCCAACTCTACCTGTGTTCTGGCGTAGCTGGTCTGTGCGCGCTGGGCAAAAATGTCTAGAATAAGATTCGTACGGTCCAGTATCTTACATTTAAGAATCTTACTAATATTTCGTTCTTGGGCCGGAGAAAGTTCGTCATCAAATATTACGGTACCAACATCATTAGCCTTGACAAATTGCTGTACCTCTTCCATTTTACCAGACCCAATAAAAGTCTTAGGGTTTGGCATATCCATTTTTTGGGTAAAGCGTTCTACAACTTCACCTCCTGCCGTGTAGGTTAAGAACTCTAACTCATCCAAGTATTCTTTAGAACGCGATTCATCTTGATCTTTGGTAATAATCCCAATCAAAACAACCGTTTCTAAAGCTATGTCTTTCTTTTCAATCATAATAAATTATTACAACAAAGGTAAACAAATGAATGTTTCTCATTAGGTGATAAAGTTCTATATTTATCCAATGGCAACGGAAGAAAGCATAATTCACACCATTGGATTCTATAATATTGAAAATCTATTTGATACCGTTAATAATCCAAACACCAATGATGATGATTTTCTGCCTTTTTCTAGAAAACGCTGGACGAAAAAACGCTACACGAATAAACTTATAAAAATAGGCAATGTCATTTCTGAGATTGGAGATGAAAACGCCACTAAAAGTCCTGTTATTGTAGGCTTAGCTGAAGTTGAAAACAAATCGGTTCTCCAGGACCTTGTTCAAATAGAGACCCTTGAAGATGAAGAATACAGCTTTATTCATTACAACTCCTCTGACGAACGTGGTGTAGATGTCGCTTTACTTTATAAAAGTGACGTCTTTAAAGTATATCATTCCGAAACTTTCTCAGTGTATTTAGAGGATGAATTTGGGGAACGCGATTATACTAGAGACATTCTTTTGGTACAGGGCCTTATAGAAAATGAAAAATTTAGCGTTCTTGTAAACCATTGGTCTTCGAGAAGGGAGGGAAAAGAAGAAACCCAATACAAACGATTGGCGGCCGCCCAAAAATTAAATAGCATCATTAAAACCATAAGAATGGCCAATGCCGACGAAAAAATAATCGTAATGGGCGACTTTAATGATAATCCAGATAACGAAAGCCTAAAACTGTTAGAAACTGAGAGCGGGTTGTTCAATCCCTTTAAAACGGTTTGGTCTAGAAACAGAGGAAGCCTAAACCACAATTTTCAGTGGCATATGTTCGACCAAATATTGTGTTCTACCAATTTATTAAACACCTCAACATCTAAATTGTCCTTTAGTAATGCCAATATCTTTGATGAACGATTTTTAACGCAATATCATGGCAAGTTCAAAGGACAGCCTTTCAGAACCTACGTAGGTAAGCGTTACAAGGGTGGTTATAGCGACCATTTCCCGGTGTATATAAATTTAAAACGACCTTAATCCATCTCAAACCATTTATCGATTATTACTACCGTTAATCTATTATAACATTGTTAACGGACTGTTAATAACCATTTTTTTTATCTTCGATTTGGTTAATAAGCATAAGCACTTATCCCATTTTTGCCCCAAAAAAATTTTAAAAAAAATCACATCTTTATAATGCTTTGATTATAAAGATTATATAATTTCTAACAAACCAAATACTAATGAAAAAAGTTACATTGTTTTTATTCATTTTTGGATGCTTCTTGGCTTTGAATGCTCAGCATGTATTCGACCCTGTGGCTGGGCCAATTAATGTTCCTCAGGGAACACCTCCCACCGTTAATATTAATGATAGTGGAAATACTGCCGGAGTACCGGCTTCTAGTACAGGCACCTATAACTCATTCTCTGTGTCCGTTGACTGGGTTAATACCAATAATGCTTGGTCTAGCGAAGCTGATTTAACTATAACCACAGCAGCCGGAAGTATTACCATAGACCCTCCTACATCTGGTGCTCTTTCCGGAACGGGAGACACAACTCTAACTTTTGAAGGGGATTTAGCTGGTCTATATGACCCTCAAACCGATGGTTTGTTGGAACTTACTCTAAATCAATCTTTTAATGCTTCTAGCGCAGATTGGTCAAATATTGTGGTGACAATTTTTGAAACACCAACTTGCCCAGAGCCTTCTGGCCTTAATATTTCAGCCTTAACTTCAGATAGTGTAGATCTAGATTGGACGGCAGGAAATGTTGAAACAACATGGAATATAGAATGGAATGGTGGCGCAGATTTTACACCTGGCAATGGAGAAGAAGAAGGTAGTACAACAGTGAACACAAATCCTACGACTTCTTTATCTGGATTAACACCATCTACACAATATTTCTTATACTATCAAGCAGAATGCGGACCTGGAGACAATAGCCTTTGGGTTGGACCTGTTAATTTCACCACATTAAATGTACCGCCTCCAGCACCTGTTGGTGTAACTTGTAGTACAGGCGATTCTTCGTTTATTTATACGGCAGAATTTGACGCTTTTGAAGGATGGACAGGTGATTTAACCACAACAGATCAGTCTGGTTTTTGGGAAATCCCAGGTGCTTCCGGATCCATTGACACAGGTCCTTCTGCTGCCTTCAGTGGTGCTAATTATATGAATTATGAAGCCTCTGGTGGTGCTACAAATACAGCTTCTGCTGTAAGCCCTGCCATTGATTTATCTTCAGCAACTGACGGTGCAGAGCTGTCTTTTTACATGCACGCTTTTGGTGAAGATATGGGAACCTTAAACGTTGGTGTAGGAAACTCTGCAACCGGGCCATTTACAACTTTATTTACATGGGTTGGAGAATTACAAACATCCAATGGTGCTGATTGGGTTCCAGTGGGTATAAATTTAGATGCCTACCTTGGCCAAACCATATATGTTGAATTCAGTCACACAGGAACCGGAGATTTTAATGGAGATATGTCCATAGACCTTATGCGAGTTGAAACCTGTGGAACATTTTGTATTCCTCCGAGCAGTATAACTATTGCTAACCTAACTTCTGATTCAGTTGACTTTTCTTGGACAGCCAACAGTGGTGAAACATCATGGGAATATGTGGTACAACCAGCAGGAACTGGTGTTCCAACGAACGGTACAGTTGTAGGAGTTACAAATGTTAGTGAGACAAACCTTACACCAGAAACTGACTACGAGATTTATGTGCGAGCTAACTGTACAACTGGTGACAGTTCTTGGGCTGGTCCCATTAACTTTACAACACCGTTTGAAACCAACTTCACTGTTGACTGTGCAGGTGGTGGACCAGTAAATACAGTATTTTGTTACTTCAACGATATTGATGATGACCCTTCTGTAGCAACATTTACCTATACGAGTAATGATGGATCACCGTTAAGATTGACATTTAATCAAGGACAATTAGAAGGCTGTTGTGATGAACTCGTAGTACTCGATTCTGATGGTGTTACTGAATTGTTTAACGCTAACCAGCCAGATATTTCAGGACTTACTTTTGATTCTACAGGCGATACTATTTCATGGTATATCAATTCCGACTTTTCTGTAAGTTGTGAATCGAGTGGCTTTACTCCTATAGATGCAACGGTAGCATGTGCAACTTGCGTAAATCCTGTTGCAGATTACGCCGTAGTCAGTGACTGTATCAATGGCCCTCAGTTTACCATTGATGTAGATTTATCTGATTTAGGTAGTGCAACATCCGTTACGCTCAGCGATAATATTGATCCAGCCAATGATATAACTGTAAACACTACAGGTATTTATACGTTTGGTCCATATCCAAATACTACTCCAGTAATTATATCTGTGGCAAATGACGATGATTCTAATTGTGTTGTTAGTAGCTCTTCTTTGACACAAGAATTTTGTACGGAAACATTTTTAGATTGTGCTAATGGTGGCCCAGTCACCTTAGATTACTGTTATGACAATGATGGTGAGGACACTCCTGTTATCTTTACATTTACTAGCTTAGACGGTACCCCTTTGAATCTAACTTTTAATTCTGGCTTTGTCGAAAATGGATGGGATGAGCTTGTTGTTTTAGATTCTAACGGTACCCCTTTCCCGGGTTTTGAGCCAGGTGCTCCAGGATTTGGAAACGGTAACTTCGGTAATGGTGGTGACATTGGAGGCTTAACGTTTCAATCTACTGGAGATACCATTTCATGGTACGTCAACTCTGATAGCTCAGTAAGTTGTGTTACTGGCAGTTTCGGCAACCCACAAATTGAAGATGGCATCAATTACACCGTTGCTTGTGCTACATGTATAAATCCACAAGCGACCTATGCAGTTATTGATGATTGTGCCAATGGCGACCAGTTTTTAATCGATGTGAATATTACCGATTTAGGTGATGCCACATCATTAACAATTTCAAATAACATCAATGGAGATACAGTAGACAATGTTACAACACCGGGAATTTACCAAGTTGGACCTTTCCCTTTCCTTCAAGATGTCATAATTACCGTTAGTAATGATCAGGATGCAAATTGTGTAATTAATAGTCAACCTATTCAATTACTCGCCTGTCCGCCAGAAAATGATAATCCTTGTGATGCTACGGTTGTAGGTGTAAATGCTGATGAATCGTGTACTGTTACTACACCTGGAACCATATTAGCAGCAACGCCTTCTGGCGTACCTGGAGGAAGTTGTACTGGAGACACCGATGATGACGTCTGGTTCGAGTTTGTTGCTATTGGTGAACAACAAATCATTCAAATCCAAAATATAGCAGGAGGTACTTTTAATATAGATCATGCCCTTTATGAAGGGACATGTGATAACCTCTCCGAAATTTATTGTTCTACGGATGACTTTAGTTTAACTCCAGCTTTAACTATTGGGAACACATACTATGTCAGGGTGTTTTCTGGAGGATCTGATGATGAAACCACAACATTTGACTTATGTGTAAGCACTTTGGGTGAGCCAACCTTCTGTTTGGATGCTTTACCAATCTGTGCGGATCCAAGTATTAGTTATCCTAGTGTTGTTGGTGATCAAGTAGCACCTCCATATTTAGACTATGATTGTTTAGGGTCTCAACCTGACCCACAGTGGAATACTATTTTATTCGATGAAGCAGGTGACTATGTCTTTAGTCTAGACCAGACAAGTAATACTGGAACACTTTTAGATATAGATTTCATAGTTTGGGGTCCATTTGTAGACCAACAAGGAGGCTGTGTTGAACTTTTACCTGAAAACATAGCCGATTGTAGTTTCTCTCCAACAGCAACAGAAACAATTACCTTAACAAATGTACCTGCAAACTCTGTTTACATTATACTTATAACAAACTTCTCACAACAGCCTGGTAATTATACATTTACTCAAGATTCTGGTCCACCAAACGGCACCAACTGTGAAGTTGTTTGTGATGTAACACTGGAAATTGAAGGTGCTCCGATTGAAGATGATGTTCCAGATTTAGGTACACCAGATGAAATACTTAATTACTGTGGTTTTGACAGTGTAACCTTAGAAGCTACTACCTTCTATGATGTTGATGAGTATATATGGTATCAAGACGGATTTGTTATTCCAGGAGCAACAGACCCAACTTATGTGGCAACAGAATCTGGAACATATCAAGTACAGGTCTTAGGTGGTATTTGTGACCAGAGTGAAGTTTATTTCTCAGCCTTAGCGGAATTAAATTTCTATGACGATCCTGGCAACGTTGACCCTTTTACTGAAGAAGTTTGTGACGGCCCTGAGGCAGATGGTGTAGAAGATTTTGATTTAGACGCTATTACGGCCTCACTAGGTTTAGGCGCTGACTTTACAGTGAGTTACTACACTAACTTATCCGATGCTAATCAGGCTATAAACCCTGTAACCTCACCTTACTCAACAACAGGTGAAACCTTGATTGTAAGAATAGAGGACACCGAAGCAGCTAACGATGGCTTCTTAGGTTGTAGGGAAATTTCTGAAGTTGAATTGGTAGTGCTTACAACACCAGCTATAGGAGTGCCATTCAACCTTGAAGAATGTTCTGATGATGGCTCAGTAGAATTTATGCTAACAGATAACGATGCCGCTGTTTTAGGTGGTGTTAACCCAGCAGAAGTCACCTTAACCTATCACAATACTTTAGCCGGTGCAGAAAATGGAACTGGAGCACTTACATCTCCATATATTGGAACAGATGGCGAAGAGATTTTTGTAAGGTTAGAGAACAATGCCAGTGGCTGTTTCAATATCACTTCCTTTAATCTTGTAGTTTTAGATGTGGTTAATGCAACCGTGGATACAGATGTGTTTTATTTTGACACGGAGACCAACCAATTCTTACTGTGTCCTCAAGCAGAATCAGGAGTAGTGTTAACTTTAGTTCCAGATGATTTCACAGCCTCAGAGGTTACTATAGAGTGGTTTATCGATAGTGCAATTATTCCAGGCGAAAACGGGTTGTCCATAGAGGTATTCGAAGAAGGTGATTACGAGGCGGTAATTACTTCAAATGCAACTGGATGTTCTACCACAATACCAATGCCTACAGTAATAGAATTTGAAAACTGTGTTATTCCACAGGGTATTTCACCAGGTGTTTCTATAGGACAGAACGATACGTTTGATTTGAGATATTTTGATGTTACGGAACTTCAAATTTTCAACAGAAACGGTACACTTGTCTATTCAAAAACTAATTACAGGGACGAATGGGTAGGACAAACCAATGATGGCGACGAGTTACCTGTAGGCACTTATTTCTACACGATGGTTTACGAAGGCGGTACAAAAACACGTACTGGATGGATATATATTAATAGATAATCAACTAAAAGAATCAACTTACTAAAATGAAAAAACTTTCTATTATAGCGGTTTTGCTCCTAGCATTGCAAGTTCAAGGGCAACAAGACCCACAGTACACCCAGTACATGTATAACATGAATATAATTAATCCGGCTTATGCTGGGTCTAGGGAGGGTTTATCCTTTGGCCTATTATATAGGAACCAATGGTCTAAAATTGATGGCGCACCGGAAACGGGAACCTTTTTTGGCCACGCACCAGTTGGAAACAACTTGGGCCTCGGTCTTTCCGTCATTGCAGATCAATTAGGCCCTGTGAGGGAAACCAATACCTATGTTGATGTGTCTTACACCTTAAAACTTGGTGGTGAGCATCGTCTTGCCTTTGGTGTTAAGGCTGGAGCAACGTTTCATGATATCGGTCTAGCGAGTATTGATTTAATTGATCCGGGAGACCCCTTTTTCCAAGATATAAATGAAACCACGCCAAATATCGGTGCTGGCTTTTTTTACTATACCAATAAGTATTATTTCGCCGTTTCGGTGCCCAATATGTTGGCCTCTGTACATTTAGACGCTAATGGAAATAAAATAGGATCCGAAACACAGCATTATTTTGTGACAGGAGGTTACGTTTTTGATTTATCCCCTAATACTGAGCTTAAACCCTCGTTTATGGTTAAATCATCATTTGATGCTCCCACATCTTTCGACGTCAACTTGAATGCACGCTTTTTCAAGAAGTTCGAAATTGGTGCGTCATACAGGTTGGATGACTCTTTCTCTGGCCTTGTCAATTTTGCGATTTCAGAATCCGTTAGAGTTGGCTATGCCTACGATGCGGTCTCCTCGGATATTAGGGCATTTGCACCTGCTTCGCACGAAGTAATGTTGTTATTTGACCTTAATTTCCCGAAACGCGTTTCTCGTTCACCAAGATACTTTTAATCAGTTAAGCTAAATCAAATATGAAAAACTTTAAAACACTATTATTTATCGCCCTAGTGAGTAGTTTAAGCTTAACTGCTCAAGATTCTAATACCAAAAAGGCAGACAAGCAATTTGCTCGTTTTGAATTTGTTAAGGCAGCTGAAAGTTACAGCAAGCTTGTAGACAAGGGTGAAGGAACACCCTACATTTATGGGCAATTGGCTGAAAGCTATTACAATATTTTTAATACTGTAGAAGCTGAAAAGTGGTATGCAAAAGCTCTGGAAACTTCTGATGATCCAGAGATGATTTATAAATACTCGCAAATGCTAAAAGCTAATGGCAAGTATAAAGAGTCTAATGAACAAATGGATAAATTTGCCTCTATGCGCCCATCGGACGATAGAGCAACAGCTTACAGAAAAAATCCAGATTATTTGCCTAAAATATTAGAGCAAGGTAAAAAGTTTAACGTTCAAAATGCAAGTTTCAATTCGGAACAATCGGACTTTGGCGGAACTACAAATGACGGAAAACTTTACATCGCGTCTAGCCGTAATGACAATAGAAAAACCTATGGTTGGAATGCGCAGCCATTCCTAGACATTTACAGACTATCTAAAAATGCAGATGGCACCTATCAGGAAGCGGAATTGATGAATGATAAAATCAACACAAAATTCCATGAAGGCCTCGTGTCCTTCTCACCTGATGGTGAAACCATGTATTTTTCAAGGGAGAGTTACTTTGAAAAAGATTTTCAAAAGGACTCCTTAAGTAAGACTAGGTACAGTCAGCTGTACTTATTTAAAGCCACCAAATTGGGTTCTGATTGGGATACTGTTGAACCACTTTCTATTAACAGTGAAAATTACTCTGTTAAAAACCCATCTGTTAGCCCTGACGGAAGTACGTTGTATTTCGCTTCCAATATGCCTGGCGGTTACGGAAACTTTGATATCTACAAAGCACCAATTAATGATGATGGAAGTATAGGAGAGCCTGTTAATCTAGGACAGAAAGTCAATACCGAAGGTCAAGAGATGTTTCCATATATCAGCAGTAAAAATATTTTATATTTCTCATCAAACGGTCACCTAGGTCTTGGTGGTATGGATGTATTTTACACTAAAGAAATTGATGGTAAAATGGCTCCTATAAGAAATGTAGGTATTCCTATAAACAGTAATGGAGACGACTTTGCCTTTACCATAGATGAAGAAGCTGAGGAAGGATTTGTGTCCTCTAATCGTGATGGTGGACAAGGAAGTGACGATGTTTACGTCTTTAAGAAATTACAACCGCTTTGCGACGTACTTGTCATGGCTACGGTTCTGGATGACAAAACAAGAGAACCTGTAAGTGGTGCTTCCGTGTCCTTATATGATGCCGAGGGCAATAAAGTAGTTACAAAAAATACAGATGAAAACGGTGTTGCAGAGTTTATCGTTGAATGTGAAGAAGACACCGAACTCGAAGTAGTCATGGACGAATATGACAGCAAGAAAGTCTTTGTAAAAGGTACTAATGAAGAAGAACAAAATGTACAAATTTCGCTAGATCCTATAGAGAAGCTTATCGTTGCAGACAAAATAGAATTAGATCCTATTTTCTTTGAATTTGATAAGTATAATATTACGTCTGAGGCTGCTTTTGAACTGGATAAGGTTGTTCAAATAATGACTAAATATCCAGATATGGTTCTTAAAATAGTTGCGCATACAGACATCAGAGGATCTGAAAATTATAATGCGCAATTATCTGAAAAACGGGCTAAATCAACGGAGCAATATATAATTTCTAAAGGCATAGACGAATCTAGAGTTTCATCAGAAGGCAAGGGTGAGTCTGAACCTAAAGTTGATTGTTCTGGTGGCTGTACTAAGGAACAGCATCAAGAAAATAGACGATCTGAGTTCATTATAGTTAGTGGCGGCCCAAGAGCCTAATTATTCAAAGTTTAGAATTTCAAGCCTGTTGCATTTTAAGTGACAGGCTTTTTATCTACCAATTCTTAAATGGGTTTTTAGCCAATTGGGAATTATAGTATTTAATATCTCCTGTTACTTCTTTACCCAACCAATTTGGAGCGTCAAACTTGTCATGCGCATGTTTCAGCTCAAGTTCGGCGACAATGAGACCTTCATTGTCTCCACTGAATACGTCTACTTCAAAAATATGTTTTCCGGCAGGCACTAAGTATCTTGTTTTTTCAATAATTCCAGGTTCACATAATTGTATTAGCGCTTCGGCATCTGATAAACTCAACGGTCTCTCCCACTCATAACGCACCAATCCATCATTGGAAGATGCGCCCTTAATAGTTAAAGTTCCTTCATGTTTTGAAATTCTAATACGTACCGTTCGGTCTTTATGGCTATTTAAGAAGCCCTGTTTTATACCATGCTCACTGCTAGCATCCTTCTTAAAGGACGTGTTAAGCACCAAAAATTTTCTTTCAATTTCAAGAGCCATGACTAGAAATTTCTTTAATGACATGTGATGGAATGATGTTCTCTTCTCGATTACCTTTAGGTAAGTTCGCCATGGCCTTAGCTATCGTTTTTGATGCTATAGGCCTATAACGTTTCATTTTTCCGAGAAGTAATGGCGCTATTAAGGTCATAAGGAACTTTGCGATTGATTCTCCTCGACGTTTTTCATTTCTATCTCCTAGAATTATTGAGGGTTGCAAAATATAGGTTCTAGGAATGCCTTGCTCCAGTACAGCAGCTTCCATCTCGCCCTTAATCCTGTTATAGAAAATATTGCTTGTTTTATCAGCACCTAGGGAAGACATGACCACAAAGCAAGGGATCTTATTGGTTTTACACAACTTTGCAGCCGTAACAGGAATACCATAATCAATAGCTCTGTACAGCTCCATATCTGGTGTTTTTGCTTTGGTTGTGCCAATACAGCAAAAAACAACATCAGCTTTAAATCTATCTGCTTCTTGTTCTAACTCTAAAACATCTATAATATGTGACTCTAATTTAGGATGGGTAATGTCCAAACTACTCCTTCCGAAAACCACAATCTTATCATAGAAACTATCGTTTAAAACCATCTCTAAGAGATGACTTCCAGTGAGTCCTGTCGCTCCTAAAATGATAGCTGTCTGTCCCATAAATTCAATTTAATTTGCTAAAGATATTATAAATTTGAAAGATGGATTTTAACCTTCCCATTAGGAAAATTATTCATGTTGATATGGATGCTTACTATGCTTCTGTTGAACAAATGGATAATCCCGATTTAAAAGGCAAAGCTATTGCCGTTGGTGGTGGAGGAAGACGCGGAGTTATAAGTGCTGCTAGCTACGAAGCACGCCAATTTGGAGTCAAGAGCGCAATGTCTGGTCGGTTAGCTGAAAAACTATGTCCTAATCTTATCTTTGTTAAGCCTCGATTTGATCGCTATAAAGAGATTTCCCAAGAAATTCGAAAAATTTTCTACGATTACACTGATTTAGTGGAACCCTTATCCCTTGACGAAGCTTACTTGGATGTTACAGAGAATAAAATAGCCTTTCCTAGCGCCACTTTAATTGCGCAAAAAATTAGGCAGCGTATCCACAATGAAATTGGATTAACCGCTTCGGCAGGTATTTCAATCAATAAATTTATTGCCAAAGTAGCCAGTGATATTAATAAACCTAACGGACAAAAAACAGTTAACCCAGAAGATGTTCTAACATTTCTTGAGGACTTGGATATCAGAAAATTTTACGGAGTAGGTAAGGTGACTGCAGAAAAAATGTACCAAAGAGGAATCTTTACAGGAAAAGACTTAAAATCTAAATCTCTGGAATATTTGGAAAGCCAATTTGGCAAATCTGGTAAATTTTTCTTCCAAGTGGTTCGTGGAATCCATGACAGTCCTGTTAAGCCTAATAGAATCAGAAAATCCCTTGCCGCTGAGCGTACTTTTACGAACAACCTGTCTTCTGAAGTATTTATGCTCGAAAAATTGGAGCACATAGCGAACGAAGTTTCAAGACGTTTAGAGCAAAGTGACGTCGCTGGTAAAACAATAACACTAAAAATCAAATACAGTGATTTTACCCTACAAACCCGTAGTAAAACACTTCCATATTATCTTAGTGATACATCCCTAATCTTAGAAACAGCAAAAGACCTTCTATATCAGGAAAAATTAAATAACTCGGTACGCCTTTTGGGAATATCGTTGTCCAATCTCAATACAGACAAACAATCCCAAACAAAAGACGAGAAACAAACCTCAGTTAGTGTTCAGTTGAAATTTGATTTTTAAAAGCTGCAACTTTCTATTTCAGTTACTCTAAGTGTATTTACCATACCCTTTTCCTGTATTGGCATTGCTGCTAGGCTAATGAGCATATCACCAACTTCTAGGTATCCCTTTTTGCAAGCTATGGCATTAACGTCTTCGATAGTTTCATCCGTACTTACAAACTTATCGTAATAAAAAGCTTCTACGCCCCAGAGTAAGCTAAGTTGTGTTAGGATACGTCGATTGGAAGTAAAAACCAAAATATGTGCTTTCGGCCTCCAAGCGGAGATTTGAAACGCTGTATAACCACTATTTGTCAATGTAGAAATGGCCTTGGCATTAATTTCGTTTGCCATATTAGCAGCATGGTAACATATGGCTTTAGTAATGTAACGCTTGGTCCTTATATGTGGTGGTGATTGTGGGACCTCAATAAGATTAGAGTCCTCTACACTTCTAATTATACTCGCCATTTGACGAATTACCTGCACAGGATATTGGCCTACAGAGGTTTCTCCAGAAAGCATCACGGCATCAGCTCCATCCATCACGGAGTTGGCCACGTCATTTACTTCTGCTCGTGTTGGTGTAAGGCTCGTAATCATGGTTTCCATCATCTGAGTGGCTATGATAACTGGAATTCGAGCTCTTTTGGCTCTAAGTACCAATTTCTTTTGAATTAAAGGTACTTCCTCTGCTGGAATCTCTACACCCAAATCGCCTCGTGCTACCATAAGTCCATCACAATAGGCTACAATTTTATCAATGTTCTCAACAGCCTCTGGCTTTTCTATTTTTGCAATTATTGGAATTTTGTGGTCGCTATGCTCACTGATTAGCTTTTCTAGCTGCATTAAATCCTCGGCATGCCTCACGAAGGACAAAGCAATCCAATCGACTCTCTGGCTTATGGCAAACAAAGCATCTTCAATATCCTTTTCTGTCAATGCAGGTTGGGAAATATCCGTATTAGGTAGATTCACCCCTTTTTTAGACTTTAAAGGTCCGCCTTGCAGCACTTTTGCCTTAACTTCAGATTCTCCATCTGTAGATACAACCTCGAAAATAAGCTTACCATCATCTAGAAGAATCCGTTCCCCAGGTTTTGCGTCTTGTGGGAAGTTTTCATAGGTCATGTAGACACGCTCCTTTGTACCTTCAAATCGTTCGCCTGTTGCGAAAATAATTTCATCACCTTCACTAACAACTACCTCGCCCTTCATTACGCCAACCCTTAATTTAGGGCCTTGTAGATCTGCCAAAATTGCAGCGTTATATCCAAATTCTTCATTCAGCTCACGTATCATTCTTATCCGGTCTTTTACATCGGTATAATCTGCGTGAGAAAAATTTATTCTAAACACATTAGCACCCTCATCGAGCATTTTCTTTAAAACATCTTTGTTGCTAGTAGATGGGCCAAGGGTAGCCACTATTTTTGTTTTCTTTGTTTGCATTAACTAAAAAATTAAATAATCCTTAGACTTAAGTTTTGCAGGGTCTACAGAATAACTTGTTATTATCTGTGGTATGCGATTTATTTTATTTAAAACAACTTTGTCATTAAGATCGCTTATTTCATTTGAAATTTTTATAAAATAATTTACGTTTTTATATTCTGGAATTAGATTAAAGGTTTTTAATACGCGCTGGCTGTTTTGAAAAAGTGTGCCCGAGCTGTAAAGGCTATCTTCCTCCTTTTTACAAATATTCGCGACCAAATGCCAAGTAATGTACTCCGAGGTGTTTTCCCATTCATAAATAGCATAGGAAGACTTAAAATATTCAAAGTCCAGATCGTCCTGGCAGCGCTTCAATTTTAAGTTTAGGCTTTTGTTCAGTAAATAAGCCAACCGATAATCTTCTATATTGCAATGCACCGCTATAAGCTTAAAGGATTCATCGTAAAAATCGTCCATAAAAAGTTTATGCATGGCCATTGGCTTACAAAGTTTGATGGTAAATATAGACTTTATTATAGTTTGTCTTATTAACTTTTAGTTAATCTTAACCGCAAAACTCACGAAAACGTTATAGATATGCTCCAGCTAATTTTAGAGGTTTTTGGTAATTTCTTTCTGAAAAGCAAAGAAGGCACGCTTTGATGCTTTTTCCTCTGCTTTTTTCTTGGAGGTAGCCCTTGCTTTAGACACTACTTTGTCGTTGATGCTTAATTTTACCGAAAAATGTTTAAACTCGTCCTTGCCTGTATCCTCATAAACTTCGTAGTCAAACGTGTTCTTTTCTTTTTGGCACCATTCTATAACCAAACTCTTGTAGCTTATGACTTTGCCCTCTAAGGTTTCGATATCTACATGTGGTATTATTACACTATCATAGATGAATTTTTCACAAACCTTATACCCTTTGTCTAAATAAATAGCACCAACCAAGGCTTCAAAAAGATTACCATGTATGTTGTTGCCAAAATTAGACCTTGGTATACGACTTTTAATGAGCTCTATGAGATTAAGCTCCTTTCCTAGTTCATTAAGATGTTCCCGACTTACAATTTTAGACCTCATCTTAGTAAGGTAGCCTTCGTCGCCATGAGGGACTTGTTCATAAAGATAGGCAGCGATAACAGAACTCAACATAGCATCGCCTACAAACTCCAAACGTTCGTAATTAATAGCATTACCCTTTTTGTCTTTCAAGTTCATTGAGCGATGGGTAAATGCCTTTTGATAAAGGAAAAGCGATTTTGGCTTAAAACCTAGAATATTTTTAAGCTGTAAAAAAAAATTCCCGTCTTCATCAGAACGGGAATTTTTCAATATGTTACGAATGAAACTCATTCGGGATTTAATCTAATTTCTTGAATAATACACAAGCGTTGTGTCCGCCAAATCCAAAGGTATTACTCATGGCAACCTTTATATCGCGTTTTTGGGCTTTATTGAGTGTTAGGTTTAATTCTGGATCAATATTTTCATCCACGGTTTCATGATTTATTGTTGGAGGTATAATACCTTTTTCCAATGCCATAATTGATGCAATAGACTCAATAGCTCCTGCTGCACCTAATAAATGACCTGTCATTGATTTTGTAGAATTAATATTTATGTTTTTAGCATGACTTCCAAACACTTCAGATATAGCCTTTAATTCGGCAACATCACCAAGTGGTGTAGATGTACCGTGTGTATTAATATGGTCTACATCTTCAGGATTTAGGCCTGCATTCTCTAAACAATTTTTCATTACGGCAACTACACCTATTCCATCCGGATGAGGAGCTGTCATGTGATAAGCGTCAGAAGACAAACCTCCTCCTACGACTTCAGCGTAAATTTTGGCACCTCGAGCTTTAGCATGTTCATATTCCTCTAAAACTATGGATCCAGCACCTTCTCCCAAGACAAAACCATCTCTATTGGCATCAAATGGTCTTGACGCTGTTTCTGGGCTGTCATTTCTAGTGCTCATGGCGTGCATAGCATTGAAGCCACCCATTCCTGCTATGGTCACGGCTGCTTCACTACCTCCAGTGATTACAACATCGCAATGTCCTAATCTAATGGTGTTTAGTGCGTCTATTAATGAATTTGCTGAAGAAGCGCAGGCAGAAACTGTTGTATAATTAGGGCCCATAAAGCCATACTTAATTGAAATATTTCCCGGTGCTATATCAGCAATCATTTT
>CAZGDG010000002.1:0-4960 GCA_964524415.1 uncultured Flavobacteriaceae bacterium | reverse complement strand
AAAATTCTTTATTTCGCAAGCGAATTGTGTTTTAAATTTTGATGCATCAAAATAAGTGACTGGTGCAGCACCACTCTTGCCACTGACAAGCCCATCCCAATACTCTTCTAGAGTATTACCTATGGGTGTAAGCGCACCTAATCCTGTAACAACGACTCGCTTTAATTCCATAAAGATTATAGTGTTATTTTGCCTCCTCTATGTATGAGATTGCTTGACCAACTGTAGCAATGTTTTCAGCTTGGTCATCAGGGATTTGAATATCAAATTCTTTTTCAAATTCCATTATTAATTCAACAGTATCCAAAGAATCTGCTCCTAAGTCGTTAGTGAAGCTAGCCTCAGCTACAACTTCGTTTTCATCAACACCTAATTTGTCAACGATTATCGCTTTTACTCTTGATGCAATGTCTGACATAATCTTTAATTTTAAGTTTTAATTAGACCGCAAAAATATAAAACTTTATGTTAAAAAACATTTTTACTTTTAAAATGTAGCGTTTTATGCAGAGAAAGCAAAACGGTATTTTCAATATTTTCCTCTATTTGTAAATTATTATTCTTTTTTTTGTTTGATATTCGAATTCCTACCACTATAAATGAAACGAATTGTAATTTTTGCTTCAGGCTCTGGATCTAATGCCGAAAATCTGATACGGTTTTTTGAAAACTCACCTGATATATCCGTGGTTCAGGTCCTTACAAATAACCCTAAGGCCAAAGTTCTTGACCGTTGTAAAAAATTAAAAGTAAGCGCATTTTCTTTTAATAGAATCGCATTTACTGCAACAGAGGATGTCCTTAATATTTTAAAAGCAAGTAAGCCTGATTTAATTGTATTGGCAGGATTTTTATGGAAAATCCCTGAGAATATCCTAAAGGCTTTTCCTAATAAAATCATTAATATTCATCCTGCGCTGCTACCTAAATATGGCGGAAAGGGCATGTACGGCATCCATGTGCATCGTGCGGTGGTGGAGAACAAGGAGACCAAAACAGGAATTTCAATCCACTATGTCAATGAAAATTACGATGAAGGGGCTCTTATTTTTCAGGCAGAATGCGAGGTTTTCCCAACAGACTCACCCGAAGAAGTGGCCGCAAAAATCCATGAGCTAGAAATGGAACATTTTCCAAAGGTTGTTGAACAGCTAATGCTGAAACAGGACAAGATTTAGATACGAGCGCCTTTATAACTGGTATAAATGAGTAAAAAGAAGAAAAAGTATTACGCCGTATGGAAGGGTCATCATACCGGAATATTTGAGTCTTGGGAAGATTGCAAAGCACAGATTACAAATTTTAAAGGTGCCAAATACAAGGCTTTCTCTTCTTTTGAGGCCGCAAAAGAAGCCTTAAAACAAGACTTTAAGACCTACGTAGGGAAACAAAAGAGCTTTAAAAGCGAGTTAAGTGCAGAAGAGCTTAAAAAAATAGGAAACCCTAACCCTAATTCTATCTGTGTTGATGCAGCTTCTAGTGGAAACCCTGGAAAGATGGAATATCGTGGTGTTGATACCGCTACAAAAAAGCAGCTTTTTAGACAAGGACCTTTTGAACATTCTACCAATAACATTGGAGAGTTTTTGGCCATTGTGCATGGCCTAGCCTATCTAAAACAAAAAAATAGCTCTAAATTAATTTACACAGATTCTAAAACAGCCATGAGCTGGGTAAAGAAGAAAAAGTGCAATTCCAAGTTACAGGAAAACGCTCATAATAAGGCTGCATTTGACCTTGTTCGCCGGGCAGAAAACTGGTTAAAAAACAACAGTTATAAAACGGTGATTGTAAAATGGGAAACCAAGGCCTGGGGCGAAATACCTGCAGACTTTGGCAGAAAATAGAGCTCCATTCCAATAATTTATGCCTATTTCACAAGGAATATATTTTGCTTAAATTTGCACCTTAATTCAAATTCATTTTAATGAGAAGATTAGTAATTGTCGGAACGGTAGCATTTGATGCTATTGAAACTCCTTTTGGAAAAACCGACAAAATACTAGGAGGCGCTGGAACTTTTATTGGTTTGGCAGCATCTAACTTTAATCTTGAATCTTCATTAGTTTCTGTAGTTGGCGGTGATTTTCCGCAGAGGTATTTAGATTTACTATCCAATAGAAACATAGACATTTCTGGAATTGAAGTCGTTAAGGACGGTAAAACCTTTTTTTGGAGTGGTAAGTACCATAACGATATGAATTCCAGGGACACCTTGGTCACAGAACTAAATGTCTTAGCAAATTTTCAACCTATTGTACCCACTGCCTACAAAAATGCTGAAGTGGTTATGTTAGGAAATCTCCATCCATCCGTCCAAATGAGTGTGCTGAGTCAGATGGAAAAAAAACCTGAATTAAGCATTTTAGATACTATGAACTTTTGGATGGATTGTGCTTTGGATGAACTAATGGAGGTAATTGCCAAGATTGACGTTATAACCATAAATGATGAAGAAGCTAGGCAATTGACAGGAGAATATTCGTTAGTTGTGGCTGCTAGAAAAATTCATCAGATGGGTCCTAAATACGTGGTAATCAAAAAAGGGGAGCATGGCGCTTTGTTGTTTCATGAAGACAATGTGTTCTTTGCACCAGCTCTTCCATTGGAAGAGGTTTTTGACCCAACAGGCGCAGGCGATACTTTTGCCGGCGGATTTGCAGGTTATCTCGCAAGCACAGGAGATTATTCTTTTGAGAATATGAAAACTGCGGTTATCTATGGATCTACTTTAGCCTCGTTCTGCGTGGAAAAGTTTGGTACCGAACGGATGCAGAATCTATCCGAAAAGGAAATATATAAACGCTTAGATGAGTTTAAAAATCTAACCCAATTTGAAATAGAATTATCATAAACACGCGCGCCTAAACAAGCGCGTTTTTTTGTGATTTAAATGCCAACAAATAATGAGCGATGCGATTAAACACGAGTGTGGTATAGCACTTATTCGACTTCTCAAACCCCTTGATTATTACAAGGAAAAATACGGTAGTGCTTTTTATGGTGTAAATAAAATGTACCTTATGATGGAAAAGCAGCACAATCGAGGTCAAGATGGTGCTGGTTTCGCTAGCATCAAACTCAATACCAAGCCTGGTGAGCGCTACATAAGTCGCATAAGATCCATAGCCCAGCAACCCATTCAAGATATTTTTTCCCAAATCAATGACAGGATTAACAAGGAATTAAGTGAGCACCCAAACTATATTGACGATGTAGAACTTCAAAAAAAGAACATTCCCTACATTGGTGAGGTTCTTCTTGGACATGTTAGATATGGCACCTTTGGAAAGAATAGCGTAGAAAGCGTTCATCCTTTCCTAAGACAGAATAATTGGATGCACCGAAATCTTATAGTTGCCGGAAACTTTAACATGACCAACGTTAATGAGCTTTTTAGCAATCTTGTAGATTTAGGGCAACACCCAAAGGAAAAAGCAGACACCATTACCGTGATGGAAAAAATAGGTCATTTTCTAGATGATGCCGTTGCTAAAATCTACAAAGACCTAAAGAAGGAAGGTTATTCAAAAATTGAATGTTCTCCTCTTATAGCAGAAAGACTAAAAGTGCATAAAATTCTGAGACGTGCTGCAAAGAATTGGGATGGAGGATATGCTATGGCCGGATTGCTAGGCCATGGCGATTCATTTGTGTTGAGAGATCCAGCGGGAATAAGACCTGCCTACTACTATAAAGACGACGAGATTGTTGTAGTAGCTTCAGAACGTCCCGTTATACAGACCGTTTTTAACGTGCCGTTTGAAGAAGTGATTGAGCTAGATCCTGGGCATGCTATTATTACCAAAAAATCTGGTTCAACCGAAATCAAAAAAATTCTTGAGCCTCTGGAACGAAAGGCCTGTTCTTTTGAACGCATATACTTTTCGAGAGGAAGTGATTCAGAAATCTACGAAGAGCGCAAAGAACTTGGGAGACTGGTAATGCCAAAAGTATTGAAGGCTATTAACAACGATACCAAAAACACTGTTTTTTCTTATATCCCAAATACAGCAGAAACGTCATTTTACGGTATGATTGATACCGTTGAGGAACACCTTAACCATAAGAAAACCCAAGCCATTTTAAGCGGAAAGCGGGAGTTGTCAGCTGACAAAGTAGAAGAAATTTTATCTGAGCGGCCACGAATTGAAAAAATCGCTATTAAGGACGTTAAATTAAGAACTTTTATAACCGAAGATAGCAGTAGGGATGATCTTGTGGCACATGTTTACGATGTAACATATGGTGTTATTAAGCCGACCGATAATTTGGTAATCATTGATGACAGTATCGTTAGAGGTACCACATTAAAGAAGAGTATTTTAAGGATGATGGATCGCTTAAACCCGAAAAAGATTATCGTGGTCTCTTCTGCTCCTCAAATTAGATATCCGGATTGTTATGGTATAGATATGGCCAATTTAGAAAGTCTAGTGGCCTTTAGAGCGGCCTTAGAGTTATTAAAAGACAATAATCGTTACCATATAGTTGAAGAGGTATACAAAAAATGTTTGGGGCAATTAGAACTCAAGGACAAACACGTAGTGAATTTTGTAAAAGAAATTTACGCAGACTTTACCGACGACGAAATTTCCAAGAAAATATCTGAATTACTCAGTGATGATGACATTAATGCCGAAGTTGAAATAATATTTCAAACGGTTGAGAACTTGCACTTGGCTTGTCCAAAAAATTTAGGCGACTGGTATTTTACAGGAGATTACCCTACTGCTGGAGGCAATAGGGTTGTAAATAAGGCCTTTATCAATTTTTACGAAGGCAATAAAGAGCGTGCGTATTAAATGAAAAAACACTTTATCCGATAATTTTTTCTTTTTATCGAAGAATACTGCATTTCATCTATTAAATGTGTTGATTTTAACAAATACAACTACATTGGTATCACCATAACATAAGTAGGTTAAGTTCATGGTAGATTTGGGGCAAAAAAAGGTGA
>CAZGDG010000001.1:21564-91986 GCA_964524415.1 uncultured Flavobacteriaceae bacterium | reverse complement strand
ATTTGTAGTGTTACAACCGAAGTAATTCTTTTAAATGCATAAAAATCCGATGAAATACATATTTTTCTAGGATTTTTAAAGAATTATACCTACTATTGTACTCTAAACAAATGGTAGAATTAGTTGAATTCATTCATTTTTACATATCATTTAGGCGATATAGATACAATAGCGGAAAAAGTGCTCAGTCTTCTAGATAAAGGGACGGTGCTTCTTAAGGGCGATATGGGCTCTGGGAAAACCACTTTTGTCGCTGCATTGTTAAAGGCGATGGGAAGCACTGATAATGTGTCTAGCCCTACCTTTTCCATAATAAATGAATACCATACTGAAGATGATAAGGTTTTTCATTTTGATTTGTATAGAATCGAATCTCTCGATGAAGCTTTAAGTTTTGGTATAGATGAGTATGTTAATTCTGGCAACTGGTTATTTATAGAATGGCCAGATAGAATCAGTGATATTTTGCCCGATAAGGTACAGGACATTTCTATTGAGCACACAGAAAACAATAAAAGATCCCTCAAATTAACCATAGAAAAACAAAGTTTAACCGAAATAAACGCGATGGACACATTCTAGAATAAGGTCATTAAATTGACAACATTCATACGTCATGGATGGCAGATTACGGAAAAACCGTAATTGAAATCATAATTTTTATCGGATTTTAACATAAGCTGATTTTTAAAGGCGTTAGATGCACTTTAAATTTGTAGTGAATTAATTAATTAAATCCCTTAAATTATGAAAGCTAAAAAACTAGTACTAGCAATTGCCATCTTCGGAGGAATGTTATTCACCGTTCAAGCGACTAACATTATCGATTTAGATGGACAAGCTACAACACAAGTCGACAAAAGAACAATTAAAATCCCTACGAGAGGATAAGAGTTTTTATAACAAAAAAATTCTTAAAGGGAGTTTGCTGGCTACATTAATAGCTGCAACTCCCTTTTTATTTTATTTATATGAATACGTTCCAGATGAAAAGATATGGGATACCCTTTTATTCACCTACAACAGTAATTATTATGAAAATGCCAAGACAGGCATGTGGGTGCTTACAATGAAGTTTATCCCTCTTTTATTGTCTTTGATTTGGTTTTTCACTTGTCGTCATTGGTGGTATCATGCACTACTAATTCCAATAATAATGTTTTCCTTTCAGACTTTGAGTGCTCTAAATGATGATGTAATTTTCATTGATGAACTTCATATTATTTGGTTGTTACCATTCATGGCTATTGTTATTCCTTCAATTTATTTGATAAGAGCCAAGATGTTTAATAAAATTAATGACCACGATAAAACGATGGAGGAGCTCGAGGAGGAATTTATGATTAAGCCTAAAACGTTTTGGGGCAAAGTCAGTCAGTATTTTTAATGTAGTAACACCATTTAACTTATTATTTCGTATTGGAAGTTAGATAATTCAGCAATTAATTTATTGGTATTGCTTATCTTGCAATTGCTAATTACTAACTTAAATGAGCAAATCCTTATCACCCTTTACCAAGGCACAACTATTACCACAAGAGGAAACTTTAGAAATTCTGAAACAAAAAGGTGAGTTATTCATAGGCATACCAAAAGAAACTCATTTCCAAGAAAAACGTGTCTGTCTCACGCCTGACGCTATTTCCGCTTTGACAGCAAATGGTCACAGGGTGTTGTTGGAGGCTGGAGCTGGAGAAGGTTCAAATTTTAAAGACAATGAGTATAGTGAAGCTGGAGCTGAAATTACAAAAGATAAAGCAAAAGTCTACTCCTGCCCTATTATTTTAAAAGTAGAGCCACCAGCGCTAGACGAAATTGAGCTTATTAATCCGCAGACCATACTTATTTCTGCCTTACAAATAAAAACACAAAGCAAATCATATTTTGAGGCTTTAGCCAAAAAGCGTATTACAGCTCTCGCCTTTGAATATATAAAAGATGATGATGGTGATTATCCTGCCGTGAGGTCTTTAAGTGAGATTGCTGGAACTGCTTCCATTTTAGTCGCTTCGGAGTTATTATCTAATGTCAATGGTGGTAATGGTCTCATGATGGGGAATATTAACGGCGTTCCTCCTACTTCAGTTGTTATTATAGGAGCAGGAACGGTTGGTGAATTCGCTGCTAAATCGGCCATAGGGTTAGGAGCAAATGTTAAGATTTTTGATAGTTCTATAACCAAGCTCAGGTGTATTCAAAATAACCTAGGAAGATCTGTATATACATCTACAATGCAGCCTAAGAATTTGGTAAAGGCCTTAAAAAGGTGTGATGTGGCTATTGGTGCCGTTAGAGGGTCAAATCGTTCTCCGGTTATCGTGACAGAGGCTATGGTAAATCAGATGAAGCGCGGCGCGGTGGTCATAGATGTTAGTATTGATATGGGTGGCTGTTTTGAAACCAGTGAAGTCACAACCCATAATAATCCAACTTTCAATTATAATGGAGTTATTCATTATTGTGTGCCTAATATTCCGGCTCGTTATTCCCGAACAGCTTCCGTTTCAATAAGCAATATTTTTACACCTTACTTGTTGCAGATAGGTGAACAAGGTGGTCTAGAAAATGCACTAAGGTTCGATCGTGGATTAAAAAATGGATTGTATCTGTATCACGGGATTCTTACCAATAGATCTGTGGCGGAATGGTATGGCCTTGATTATAGCGATGTAAATTTGTTGATTTTTTAAAATTTAAAGCATGAAGTTTATTCAGCGCTTAGGCTATTATCTTGGTGGTTTTGCAGTTGGGCTTATAATACTGGCTTACTTTCTCAGTGGCAAAAATGCCTCTTGTGATTATGGTCCTAATGCGAGAACAGTTAAGAATATAGCGTCAAAACCTCTTATCTATTCTGAAGAAGTCGAAGCTTTTGTGAATAATTATAATTTAGATTCTACCACGGTACGCAATTTAATAAGGTATGGCAGCGTAGATTTTTCTAAAAGTGATACATCACTGGATTCTTGCAAGCTGTATCATATTGATAATTCTTTTAAGAAAAAGGAACTTTATCTTAAAATTAGCAATTGTGAATTTAGGGCTACCATTCTATCATTACAATATCTAGAAGATTAATGTGTTTATAATGATTTCTATCTAGTTCACTTTAAGCTAATTCAGTTGACCATATTATTTGCCTTTAAACAGTTTTTTTTTCCTCAACAGTAATTTTAATTTTACTTTGCTAAGTAATGAAGAAATTAAAAACAATTTAATTGTTTGAATTTTAAATATTACCTTAAATCTTTAAAAGTTAATACACTTAACCGATTATGAATGCACAGACCATTGAAAAGCAATACAAGGTTTTAAAGGAAAAATCTGGCTCCCATTCCCCTAGCCTTGCATCAATACAGGACCATATTCCAGACTTAAAAATAAAGGTAGATGCCTGTTTTCTTTCCAATCCTTACGCCACAGAATTATTTTTAGAATATTTTAAGCGCGAAATGATTGATACCGGAAGGGTTAATGCCCTCCTGGAATTTTACCCCTCACAGAACAATATAATCGCAGGTTTCATCGAAGAGCGTCTAGACATTAAAAAGGGGCATGTTTTTGTTGGAAACGGTGCTATAGAAGCAATTCAGGCTATTATACATAGGTATTGTCAAGGAAAAATAATGATTACTATCCCAACATTTTCTGCTTATTATGAATATGCCACAAAAGGGCAAGAGGTTATACATTACCAACTTCAGAAAGAGGATAATTATCGCTTAGATATAAACCATTACATTTCTGAAGTAGAAAAGGAAAAACCTAATACTATTGTTTTAATAAATCCAAATAACCCTGATGGAGGATATATTAAATACAAGGATTTAATGTACGCTTTGGATAAACTAGCCTGGGTGCCAAACATAATTATTGACGAAAGTTTTATACACTTTGCTTATGAAGATAGTGATATGGATTTAAAGTCAGTGGTACCATATGTTTTAGATAGAGACAACGTTTACGTTATTAAAAGTATGTCTAAAGACTTTGGTATTGCCGGCGTGCGTTGTGGTTATGCTGTAATGGCTAAAGAAAAAGTTGCTAATTTACTTACAAATGGCTATTTGTGGAACTCTAACGGACTGGCAGAATATTTCTTCAGATTATATACACGTAAGGATTTCTTGGAGCGTTATGAGGTTGTAAGAAGAAAATACATTACAGAATCGCTATTTTTTATATCTGAACTTAATCAGATTAAAAATATCAAAGTCTACCCTTCAAGAGCCAATTTTGTTTTAATTGAATTATTAAAGGGACTTACAGCAACGGATGTAACTGCAAAGTTGATTGCAAATCATGGCGTTTATGTAAGAAATTGTGATGACAAAATAGGACTTGATGGCGAATTTATCAGAGTAGCCGCGAGGTCACAACAGGAAAATAAGATTATTATTTCTGCTATTAAGGATGTCGTTAAGGGTTAGGTACTTTTTCTACAGACTAAAAATCAATTTTTTCAAGACTCTTTATATCAATAAATACAGTCGTTTTTTAGCCTCTGTAAACTCTAAGGAGGAACTTTATATTTTTGACCTTGATAATACACTTGCAGATACCTACCCTTACTTTAAACAGGAAGATAAATACAAAATGTATAAGACTCTACCTGCACACCAGAATATGTTAAAAATAGCACGAGATATCTTTAATTCAGATATTCCTGCTATTATTCTTACAGCAAGAGATTATAGATTCAAATACGTAACAAAGTATTGGTTGGATAAATATATACCACAAAAAAAAGTGCCATTATTTATTGTGCCTACAGCAAAAGACAAGATAAACTATTTGTCGATGGCTTTAAACAAGGTTGAAAGCATTACCTATTACGATGATTTAAGTTATAATCATGAAAATGGTATTGTTAAGTTTTATAATGATGAAATCAAAGTTGTTAAACAAATGCCTATTACTTATTATGGCTATGATGCCATTAACCAGATAAATTCAGACTGATATGTTTCAATTTCTTTTAGCCAGAATTAAACGCGTCATAGCTTTCACATCAGTATTTTACTATGCCAATAAAATGGCTGACAAATCTGGTATCACAAATTCAGACGATGCCGATGTTATTTTGTGGATACCTAAATTTGGTTGGAGGTATTACATCAATGAAAAAATAATTTGGGACTATGGCAAAATAAACGCTTTGTCAAAAGCAGGAATTAAATTTAAAATTATAAAATCCCAGAGTATCGGCAAGATTTCAGGAAAAATAATTCACCTCAACTATTCAGACATGTATAACTGGAGGTATAAATTTAACGATTATACCAAACAGCTTCATTTCATTGTAAAGCAGTTAGAGTCTCAAGACAATGTAGTATATCCCTCATCTCAGGAAATATATTATTGGGAGAATAAAGGATTTATGCATAAAAAATTTAAGCAATATAATATTTCCGAGCCTCAAACCGAATTATGTTCAACCATGGATGAAGTTTTAAATCTTGGATGGGACTATCCTTTTCTTATTAAGGAAGAACATTCGTCTGCAAGTGCAGGTGTACATAAAATTAATTCACAAGAAGACCTTGAATTTCACAAGGCCAACAAAACTTTCAAACCAAATGAGTACATTATTGTCCAAAAATTGGTTGAGATGAGAAAGGATTTACGTGTTATATTGGTCGGAGATGAAATTGTTCACTATTATTGGCGAATTAACAATCAAGACGAATGGAAACCTACCTCGACAGGACGTGGAAGTTCTGTAGACTTTGAGTTTTTTCCGGAGCAGTGGCGCAATTTTATTATATCTGAATTTAAAAAATTTAACATACCTACCGGGGCATTTGATGTAACTTGGGATAAGGATGACCTGAGCACTAAACCACTTATTTTAGAAGTTAGTCCAACCTATCAAGTGAATCCAAAAATCACAAATGAAAAGCAATTATCTCAATACGGTAAGTTCAAAAGTTCTTCTTATTTTGGTAAGAATAGTTATGTTTTCCAATATGTAAAACAAACTGGCGATATAATTTACAAAATCGTCAAACTAAATCATTCTCAAGACCTATAAACCAAATAACAGACACATTGTCTTAGTTCACAATAAGTTTACGTACGATCTCGTTAACACCATCTTCCATTTTAACAAAATAAACTCCATTTGTTAATGTGTTGACATTAACTTGTTTTGTTATTGAAGGACTTAGATTATTATTTTCGATTTGTTGCTGCAGAACTAATTTCCCCATGATATCATACACCGATATTTTGGAAACGACTAAACTACCATTAATTTTTATGTTAACTACGCTGGAAGCTGGGTTAGGATATAAATCAAAACTAAAGCTACCATTGTTAATATCGTCTCCAGGAAGTTCAGCATTAACATCACATGACGCAACCTCTACTCTAACAGTGTCTTCGTCAAAATCCATAGCGTTAAATACGGTAACAGTATAATCTGTTGTTACATTAGGAGATACTTCTATTGAAGCGGTTGTTTCCCCATTGCTCCATAAATAGTCATCACCACCAGTAGCTGTAAGAACTATGGACTCCCCTAGACAGACCAACTGATCTTCACCAGCATTGGCAACTACTTCTGGATATACGTTAACGGTTACTTGCTTTTCATCATAGCAATCATTTACGTAACCCCTTACTTCATAAATAGTTGTTTGCGATGGGCTTACAGCAATGTTTGGCTGTGTAGCACCATTACTCCATTCATAGCTATTTGCTCCTGAAGCAGATAAGGTGATGAAATCACCATCTAAAATATCAACAGAATCTCCATTTGATATGACAACGTTAGGGTTAGGGTCAACAAAAACCGTTACCTCATCACTCGCTTGCTGAATTCCAGAGGTTACGGTAACACTATAGGTTGTTGTTGAAAGAGGATTAACATAAATCGTTTGAGTTGTTTCTCCTGTATTCCATAAATAGCTATCTCCTGCAGAAGCTGTTAATTCGACATTGCTTCCTGAATTCTGACAAATTCTTTGATCTTCGCCGGCTGAAGCAACAAATACCTCTTCTACGGTTACGGTAACCTCTGCAGTTGCTGAACAGGTTCCTAAGAAACCTGTTACCTGATACGTTGTTGTTTCGCTTGGACTTACAGTTATAGAAGCTGTTAAATCTCCAGTATTCCATTCGTAGCTCTCAGCACCACTTGCTGTCAGAGTGACGCTATCACCTGTGATAATTGTAGTGTCGTTACTTACGCTTAGTTGTGGTGATTCGTTAACCGTTACCGTTGTATTGGCCGTTGAAGAACAGCCATTAGAAATTACTTCCACAGTATATTCCGTATCCTCAGTAGGGCTAACCAAAATTGAAGCTGAAGTTTCGCCATTACTCCAGAGATAGGTGTCACCGCCTGAAGCAGTTAGAGTTACCGATTCACCAGAACATATAGTCTGATTTTCTGTAACTTGGGCAATGGGAATTGCATTAACCGTCACTATGACTTCATCTGCATCAGTATCTCCCGAGTCATTCGATACCGTAACGGAATAAGTTGTAGTTGTATTTGGACTTACAGTTATTGAGGCTGTATTCTCTCCGGTATTCCATAAATAACTGGTGCCTCCTGTTGCTGTTAATGTCACGGCTTCGCCTTCGCAAATTGAGACGTCATTACCAGCGTAAGCAATGACGCCATTATCTAAAAAAAACGTTAAAGCAAAATTATCTACTGAAACGATATTTCCTTCCGCATTATCTTCGTCCCAAAATGTGATAGTGAAATTGTAAGTGCCCTCTGAAACAAAATAGGAATCGAATTGAGTTCCATCCGCAGAATGGTCTGCCATTCCTGAGTAAATAGGAAAACTTTGAACTAATTCGCCGTTTTCTGGGCCAGTCCATTGTACTTGTACGCTCTCAACATCAGGATTGTTATCTCCTCCTTGAGGAATTACCCTAAAATTAACCTGGTTACCGATGACTGCCATATCTAATGCAGTATCTTCCGTAATAAATTGAATAAATTCATCAGATTCTGCATTAAAAAGTTCATATGTCCCAAAGAAAACGTCCGCAACAATAATTTCTACACTATCAGCAAAACCACCATCTTCTGATGTAAATATTACGTTGGTTGTTCCTTCAGACACACCAGTAACCTCACCATTCTGATTCACCGTAGCAATGTTTTCATCTTCACTGCTCCATGTTCCATTTTGGTTTGTTGTATTTGCAGGTGTAAAATTCACTGTTGCTTGTTGTGTTTGCCCTATATCTAAGGTCATTGCATCTGGATTAACCTCAACGGCTTGGGCATCTATGGTTTCGTTTGTAACCGTAATTGTAGCCGAAGCCACGAATCCACCATCATTAGATGTGAAGGTAATTGTTACTATTCCTTGAGAAACAGGCGTTACAACACCATTAGAATCAACTGTGGCTATGTTTTCGTCCAGACTTTGCCACTCTCCTGTTTTATTTGTTGTATCCTCAGGAGTAAAAACCACGTCTAAGTCAATAGTTTCGGGAATGTTTATTGTGGCTGTTGTTGGAGTAACCGCAACGCTTTCTGCTACAACGATTTCAGCATTGTCTACTCCAAAACTATATATTTCTATATTGGTGTAAATTGAATCTAAATCGTTTCCTAAGGGATTGAAGGTTGCAGGATCTAACCCTTGGTTAATAATCCATGAATTTGGAACCACTCCAGTATGCGTACTTTGATCATGCTCGTTAACGACTACACCAAAATTAGGTTGATTATCTAAAAGCCATTGACGCTGCGGAATAAGTTCCCATGAAGCTTGAGTACTGTTACCTGTGCCGTCGTCCCAATCAAAATATTGATCACTATCAAATTGGTCGTAAGCCTCGGTATCTAAGTCATCCAAGCTATAAACAGGAGTCCCAGAATTACTTAAATAGGCATTAGCCCCACGTTCCCTGTTTTGCACTTGCAATAATGCATCATCGCCATCTGGCAAAGCATCAGTATAATTTAATAGCGGAAAAGGATCAGCAACAAAATCACTAGGCTGGGGATCAGGACCTCCTAACCAACTTCCCCATATCACAGAATTGTCCTGACCGTTTTCAGTTAATGTGCTTCCAAACCTATTATTAGACGTATGGATTAGCGGTGTCGCACCACCTCCAAAATTTAATCTATGACCACCAGCTCTTCTGTAATAGTTACCTATTTCATTTAACTGAATGCTCCCGCTTGTGCGCATTCCCAAATTTAGAATGTTGTAGGTAACATTTCCAATGACATCAATTCGGCCATTAGAATTAGGATTTGGTGTTCTTTTCCCTATGGTATGCCAAAAATTATTTAAAATGGAAAAATCCCATCCGCGTGATGTGTCATCACTATCACCGGCCAACATCCCTGTTTTTCCATAAGCAAAAAGACAATTTTGAACCGTTGTCGTGTGTGTATCTCCTCTAAATGACAAAAACTCATCACCGCCAAAGGCAAAACTACAATGGTCAAAAATAATATTACTGTTCACATTGCCGTTTAAGCCCACTACGTCGATACAATCTACGCCACAGGGGTCGTATAGATCTCCTCTACATTGCCATGTTCTGAATTTTACGTACCTGAATACTATATTTTCGCACCCATTCCATCTCCATCCGTTACTTACAATAGTAATACCAGGTGCTGGAGCGGTTTGGCCCAGTACTATACAGTTACTGAACGAACGTGTAGAAATAATGTTTGGAATATCTATTATTCCTGAGACCCTAAAAACGATGATACGGTTATCTCCTAAACCGTTCCAGAAACTCCCTGGACCTGTTTCGTTTAGATTGGTAACTTCATAGAGGGTATATTGGACATCATTCCTAGCGTAAGCTCCTGCTCCCAGTGCTGTTGGAAATGCTTTTATTTGGGCAAGAGAAATTAAACTAGTAAATAATATCAGTACAAAAAGGAATTGCTTGGTTAAGCAAGTAGGTTTAAAAGGGGCTCTCATAATGGTATTAGTTCTTTATGGCATTAATTTATTGCAAATAATAAAAAATAAATGATAAAATACTAATATAATCGATAAAAAGATTTTATATGTAAGAAAAATAATACCTATATACTTTTCTTTATCATTTTTGTATTATATACGGTCATTTTTATCGATTAGATGTATCTTAAGTTAAATTTAACACCATAAAGATTTTACTTACTCAAAAGACGCTATTAAACCTACCTCGTGAATTATAGCAAGCTGCCTCAAGCCGTTTACCGATTAAATTCGATTTTAATATTCTCAATTCACTTTTATCGTAAAAAGGAGTAGTTGATATATTAAATTGTACCTAATTAATAAAATGTGTCATTTTTGTCTTGTTTATAAAAGACCCCAAATTTTATGAATACACATTCAATATTTATATCCGCTTCAGTCAGAAACGATAAGGTCTATTCCTATTTCGACTCAGTTATATCAATTATCCTCTTTTTTTTTAGAATTAACGGTTCGCAATTTTTAGATTGCAGCCATATATCAAATAATAAAAACGTTTATGGGTGCTCGGAGCATCTTATCAATTAATTACTTTATTTATGAAAATCAATAAAATATGCTGTATTGGTGCTGGATACGTCGGAGGTCCTACAATGGCCGTAATTGCAAAAATGAATCCGAATATCCAAGTAACTATTGTAGATATTAACCCAGATCGAATAGCTGCATGGAATGATTTGGATTTATCAAATCTCCCGGTATACGAGCCTGGATTAGCAGAAATAGTCGCGGAGACTAGAGGTAAAAACTTGTTCTTTTCAACCGATATAGATAAAGGTATAGATGAAGCCGAGATGATTTTTATCTCAGTGAACACTCCAACTAAAACCTATGGTAAGGGAAAAGGAATGGCGGCAGATTTAAAATATGTGGAACTTTGTGCTCGCAATATTGCAGATGTTGCCAAAACTGATAAAATAGTTGTTGAAAAATCTACCCTTCCAGTAAGAACAGCTCAAGCAATAAAAAGTATTTTGCACAATACAGGCGGTGAAGTCAATTTTCACATTTTGTCTAACCCAGAGTTTTTGGCAGAAGGAACGGCTGTGCAAGACTTATTGCATCCAGACCGTGTCTTAATCGGTGGAGAATCTGAGCAGGCAATAGAGAGTTTGGCAAAAATTTACGGAAGCTGGGTTCCGGACGATAAGATCTTAAGAACAAATGTGTGGTCTTCAGAATTGTCCAAGCTAACGGCAAACGCATTTTTGGCGCAACGTATCTCATCCATTAATGCTATATCGGAATTATGTGAACATACAGAAGCAGATGTAACTGAGGTGGCCCGTGCTATTGGTATGGACTCTAGGATTGGCCCTAAGTTTCTAAATGCCTCAATCGGTTTTGGCGGTTCATGCTTTCAAAAGGATATTCTTAATCTGGTTTATATTGCCAGAAGTTATAATTTAAATGAGGTTGCTGATTATTGGGAGCAGGTAATTAAATTAAATGATCATCAGAAAAGACGCTTTTCTAATAAAATGATAAGCACCCTATACAATACTGTTTCTGGTAAAAAAATAGGGATGTTAGGATGGGCTTTTAAGAAGGACACAAATGACACTAGAGAATCGGCTGCTATTTATGTAACTGACCATTTACTTTCAGAACAGGCAGAGGTGTCTGTTTACGATCCAAAAGTAAGACCTGCACAGATGTTTACAGATTTGAATAACCTGAATACCCGTAGTGAGTCTGAGAATGAAAAGCTTATGACGGTTTACAAAGACCCATATGATGCAGTAAAGGATGCTCACGCAATAGCAATAATGACTGAATGGGATGAATTTAAAACATACGACTGGCAAAGGATATATGATAATATGAAAAAACCAGCTTTTATTTTTGATGGTAGAAATATTTTGGATAAAAACAAAATGAAGGCTATTGGGTTTGAGTATTTCTCTATAGGAAAATGATAAATAGCATTCTTCAGTCCCCATAAGTTTAACCTCAATGCTGTAATATGTTATTTAACTCGTTTGAATTTGTTGTATTCTTTATTATTGTATTCTTTATTTATTACAAGTCGTACAATAAATTAACATTACAAAACACCCTTCTACTAGTTTCAAGTTATGTATTTTATGGGTGGTGGGACTGGCGCTTTCTTTCTCTCATTATAATTAGTTCCCTGAGCGATTACTTTATAGGAAAAGCTATTGATCAGAATAATGATAAAAAACAGCGTAGGCAGCTATTGATCTTAAGTTTACTCGTAAACTTGGGAATTTTAGGATTTTTCAAATACTACAATTTCTTTACAGAGTCTTTTTCGGACTTCGTGCGTTTATTTGGGTTTGAATCTAACCCAGCTTTTTTAAATATCGTGTTGCCTGTTGGAATAAGTTTTTACACGTTTCAGACTATGAGCTATACTATAGATATTTATAGAGGTAAGATGAAGTCTACAAATAACCTTCTAGAGTTTATGACTTTCGTTTCCTTCTTTCCACAGTTGGTGGCCGGCCCTATTGAAAGAGCCTCTCACCTATTGCCTCAATTTGGAAAAAAACGCTCGTTTAATCTTTATGAATTTAAGGAAGGGTCAAAACAAGCCATTTGGGGTTTATTTAAGAAAATTGTAATTGCAGATAATTGCGCCTTTTATGCCAACCAGATATTTGAAAACTCAGAAAGCTATCCTGGCAGCGTCCTCGTAATTGGGGTGGTATTATTTGCATTTCAAATTTATGGTGATTTTTCTGGTTATTCCGATATTGCCATTGGTATTGCCCGTATGATGGGAATTGATTTAATGCAAAATTTTAAATCACCTTATCTGGCAGAAAATATTCAAGATTTCTGGAGACGTTGGCATATTTCATTATCTACTTGGTTTCGAGATTATGTTTATATCCCATTAGGTGGCAGCAAAGTTGATTCAGGTTTTCGAAGGTCAGTAAATATTATAATTACATTTACGGTAAGTGGATTTTGGCACGGTGCAAATTGGACATTCATAATATGGGGATTCCTACATTCGATTTTTTACTTTATCCAAACAGGATATAGCAAAAACATGAAATCCGTTAAAATTTTGCCTCCTAAGTTGGTGCAAATTTTTAACATCTTAATCACTTTTGTTGCAGTGACATTTGCTTGGATATTCTTTCGAGCTGAGTCTTTTGGGCATGCCATAGAATACATATCAGGGATTTTGTCGGTATCAGTTTTAGAAAACCCTGTCTCTTACTTAAAATTAATGGGATCCTCTGTAAAACCATTTGTAATTATCTTAAGCCTTATTTACTTAAGTATCTTTGAATTTAATAACCGTGATGCCAGATATTCATTTCAAGTTGGTGCTTTTAAGGCTCCGATTAGAGTTTTATTATACCTATCTCTAATTGTATTAATTATTTTCTTTAGAGCTACAGATGGCACTATAGATTTTATTTACTTTCAATTTTAATCTTAAGATTTATGAAAAGTATTATTGTTAAACTTATTCCTTATATCGCTGCTTTTGTATTACTCAACATCATATTCTACAACTATAGCGGCTTTTATAAACAAGAGCAGAAGTATAAAGAAAGAATTAATCAGTGCATCGAAAATCAATCTGAAACGATTTTTCTTGGAGATTCTCATGTAGAGACAATAAAACTTTTAGACCTATCAACAGATATTGGCAATTTAGCCTTCGGTGCAGACGGTATTTATGAAATGTATGTTAAGACTTTGATAATGTTAGAGAAAAATCCAGAACTAAAGCAAGTATTTATTGCTACAGAACCACAATTATTTAACAATACAGGCTCCTCTAACAGTACATTTTTAGGAACATATATGTTAAGCATAACAGATACTTTGAATGTTTACAATACATCCAAACTCAATTTGATAACTGACAGAGTTCCCTTATTTAATGACGGATTTATAGGGTATGTATTAAATTCTGTTTATGATTCCTTTAAAGCTAAAAATACTAACGAAAAAAAACACTGGGCAAGTTTAACTGACAAAGAACGTAAGGAAATAGCAGAAGCCACCGGCAAATCTGACCATAGCGACCTCATGGGTAATACTTCATTTGTAGCGGCTTACAAAGCCCTCATTGATTTGTGCAAAATCAACGGAATTAAAGTCATAGGTATTCGTTTTCCTGTGAATAAGTACTATATAGATGAATGTCCAAAGGAAGACTTGGTACGTATAAATGAATTTATTGCCTCCTTGGATTTAGACAACCATCTAGACTATTCTACCCTCATCACTGACCCTAACAACTTTGCAGACGAAGATCATCTCAATCAAAAAGGCATAAAACTGCTCGCGGAAATCATTGAGAATGATACCGGAATTAAAATAACCGAATAGAAAACGACACATATTCTGTAGATGAAAAATCTTGTTTCCATAATCGTTCCCGTTTATAATGCTGAAGTTTACTTAGAACGATGCATTAATAGTATTAGAAATCAAACCTACAGAAATTTAGAGATTATTTTGGTTGACGATGGCTCTAACGATCATAGTTTGAGCATTTGTGAGCATTTTCAAGATTTAGATAACAGAATCAAAGTAATTGCACAAGAAAACGGAGGGTCTAGTATAGCCAGAAATACAGGTTTAGACAATGCTAATGGAGATATCATAGGCTTTGTTGACAGTGATGATCATATAAATGAGGATATGATCGAAATTATGGTCAACTTACTCAATTACAATCACTTGGACGTTATTGAAATAGAACGTAACTCGGAAAATCAAAATAAGGTTTTTGATAATAAGTTTTATATTGAGGACAAGTATGCTGCAGCAGAGCGCATTATAAGAACAACTGCGTTTCAAGTGTGGAAACGCCTTTACCGCAGCAAACTGATAGAAGACATGCGGTTTATACCGCATATTATACACCAGGACGCCTTTTATACCGTTGATGTATTGAATAGAATTGATAAGATAGGGTTTTTGAACAGTCCTCTTTATCGCTACAATCGGGATAGTATAGGTATTATAAGAAGTAATTATTCTGAAATGAAACGAGATGTTTCTGTAAGAATAATTGATTACATTAAGTCAAATATCCCTTTGAATGAGAGAGTTCAAATGGCTCTTGATTCGCATATCGTATACTATTATACGGATCATTTTATGATGATAAGCAGAAACACCGAATTTGATAAGGATGGTAGTCACAGAAAAAAATTAAGAACCGAAATAAGGAAAGCATTCAAACTTAAAAATCTTGATTTGAGAGTAGTCATGGTTTTGCTTTTACCTTTAGGTTTTATAGAAATGTTGTTTAGAATAGTTCGACCATTAAAGTCAAATTGAAATAGATGTCAAGATTAGCTCTATCAATAAAAAATGCTTGGATTGCACTGGTATTTCACTTTGTGTACATCGTTATTCAATTTTATTCTAGAAACATTTTTTTAGATGTGTTAGGCGATGACTTTATAGGCGTTGTGGGTACCCTTAAAAGCATTTTACAATTTCTAAATCTATCAGAATTAGGAATTGGTGCTGCAGTTGGTTTTTCACTTTACAAACCTATTTATGAAAAGAATCAAGATAAGATTAATGAGATAATTGGTTATTTAGGTTTTCTATACAAGCGCATAGGGTTCTTTCTTCTTGGCGCAGGTTTAGTCCTTATCCTTTTTTTCCCGTACATATTTCAAAATACAAATATAAATCTGGGTATAATAATCTTTTTGTTTTTTGCCCTACTTACAAGTAATTTACTTAATTACTTTTTTGCATACCATATGTTTTTAATGGAAGCTGATCAAAGAAGTTATATGATTGTAACTATAAATCAATCTGTCTTTGTTTTAAGATTAGCCTTGCAATGTTTAGTACTCCTTTATTTTGAGAGTGTCTTATGGTGGATATTTTTAGAATTAGCCACACCTTTCATTTATATATATATCCTTAGGAAAAAGATAAAGATGACTTATCCGTGGCTAATATTTAGATATAAGGCTACAAAGGAAATCAGGCAGCGCAACAAAGCACTACTAACTAAAATAAAACAATTGAGTTTTCACAAAATTGGTGGATTTGTATCCAATGGGACCGATAATATTGTCATTTTTTCCTTTATAAACCCTGCCACGGTTGCTTTTGTTGGGAACTATCAGCTTATAATGAACAATATAAACACTTTAGTTGGGCAATTTTTCAATGGCACAAAAGCCGGGGTTGGTAACTTAGTGGCAGAGAACGATAAAGAAAATATGATGAAGGTATTCTGGGAAATGATGGCCCTACGTTTTTTTCTTGCTGGCTGTGCTGCAGTTTGTCTCTATTTAGGCTTTGACGATTTAATCACTATATGGGTTGGTAAAAGGTACCTTATGTCCCACTACGTTTTGTTGGCATTAATAACAATATTTTTCATTCTTCAAGTTAGAACTCCAGTAGACACATATATTCAGGCTTTTGGACTTTATGGCGACGTATGGGCTCCACTGGTTCAAAGCATTATTAATCTCGTATTCTCCATTGTTCTTGTTATAAATTATGGTGTTATAGGGATTTTTCTAGGGACAATAATTAGTCAAGTCGTTATCATTTTAATTTGGCGACCTTATCACTTGTTCTGGAAAGGATTTGACCTTAAACAATGGGTCTATTGGCGTGGGTTTCTAGGTCATTTCCTGCTATTCTCAATCTCCATTATAGGTTTTTACGCTATTAGTGATTGGATAAATATAGAGGCATCAACCAATTTGTTTTATTTACTTTTAAAATTGACACGACTTGGTTTGGTTTTTTCAGTTCTGTACTTTGTTATTTTATTGATATTTAGTCAAGGCTTTAGGGATCTGCTCAATAGATTTATATATTTTGCAAAACAAAAGCTAAACAAAAAAAACTAAAAGTATAACTTAAGTTAATTATGAAATACGTGCTCGCCATACTTTTAGTCATTTTATGCTCTTATTCGGATATCTTTTTGTTTCGAATGGGTATAGTGCCTGTGGAGCCTTCCGGTTTGATCATTCCACTATTTGTCGCGGTAGGTTTTGTACGATATTCTCTTAACGACTTAGGTGATTTGGTAAGAACCCACACTTTCAGAATGTTTTTTTGGATTACTATATTGGCTATTGTCTATTCGGCATTTACAAGAGCTCATCAAATGGTAATTATGACAGAGCTGGTACTTAACATTATCACGCTACTCATGTATCTTGTTGCTGTTCAATTCTTTAGAAAAGAAGATAGAACATTGGTTATTGCAACAATATGTGGTGGACTATTTGTGCTTGGAGGTAGTGTTCTTTATGACTTTTTTATTGGGTTACCCAACTACTCAATGAGTTTGGCTCAAAGCGTTCGAAAAGGTGGTTTTGGCGAGAACCCGAATCAGGCCGCATCGGGCATAAAGTTTTTAGCACTTGCATCATTGGTGCATTTAACAGACCAAAAAATCTTAAAAAATGCGGTTATAATATTTATGTTTTTTGCGGTTTTCATGACCTTTTCCAGAAGTGGTCTTGTTTCCGTCATTTTTATAATCATGCTTGGTGCCATTAATAGTTGGAACCACAGATTTGGAAAAGACGTTGCGCAAATGATTCAAAACTCCTTAAAGCTTGTCATGCTTCTCATTGGATTGTACATGTGTTTACTGGTGTTAGCTGGTATTCTTAGAGCTAATTTCCCACAGTTTACAAGAGGTGATGCCGGGAAACGCCTAGATTTGTTGACAGGAAAAGTTGATAAAAGAAACGTTGGTAGCGCTGCGGTTGAGGGTGGTAGAGCAACATTACTTTTTGAATATTGGCAACGGTTTAAACAAAACCCTCTTGGATACGGAACGGGTTACAGCTCAGACAAGCGTGCTAATGGTGGTAAATTAAATACACATAATTATTACCTCTTTTTAGCTGTTAACTTAGGTTTTGTTGCCCTACTTATTTATGTTATATATGTGTTTTATAACATTAGGGTTGCCTTTAAATATGACCAATTTTATTATTTAATTTTTGCTATTTTGTTCATTCTAGAAGGCTTTTTTACACACAATTTATTTCACGAAAGACCTGTTGTCCTTACGCTTGCATTCTTTGATGCACAGGTTTATAATAAATATCTGAAACCCATAGCAGTTAAGGATATAGAATTTAAAACATCATCTTAAACCACTAAAACCCAAATCAAACCGTGAAACCAACAAAAAAAATAAAAATAAGTATTGTGCTACCCAATCTAGCAGCAGGTGGTGCAGAACGCGTTTTATCTTTCATAGCCCAGGAGCTAAATCCTAATAGATTTAAAACAACACTGGTAATCATCGGTCACGAAAAAGATGCAGCCTATGATATAGAGGGAATTGAAGTGATATTCTTTAATAAAGATAGAGTGATGGCCGGAATAAAAGACTTATTCCAATATATAAGGCACAATAAACCCAATATTGTGGTAAGTGCAGTTGGACACTTAAATACTGTCACGGCTTACATGAAATATCTTTTCCCAAGAATTAAATTCGTAGCACGAGAAGTTAATGTTCTAAGTGTTCTGAATAAGTATGCATCGGGTAAAACAGGTGGTAAATTATATGGCTTACTAGCACGGCATCGATTTAACAGGTTTCACAAGATTATCTGTCAATCTCAAGATATGCTCAATGATTTAAATAGCTCCTATAGCATTAAACAACATAAGTTAGTGGTTATTAACAACCCTGTGACCTTCGGATTTGAGCTAAAGCAAAAAAACACCATTTCTCAGCCAATACGGTTTATTACGGTAGCTAGATTAGTGAGGCAAAAAGGACACGCTAGGCTTATTGAAATCTTAGGCAAATTGGATTTTCCTTTTCATTACACCATAATTGGTGACGGCATGGAAAACAAAAAGCTTTTTAAACGTATTGAAGAACTAGGGTTTTCATCTTCCGTGACCAATATTCCTTTCACAAAGGAAGTTGCCAAGTATTTAAAGGAAAGCGACCTTTATTTGCAAGGTTCATACGTAGAAGGATTTCCCAACGCTGTCATTGAGAGTTGTATGGTTGGCACACCAGTGCTGGCAATTGATGCACCGGGCGGGATAAACGAAATTATTTTGGAGGGCATTAATGGTCATATTGCTTCTGATGAGGCAGAATTCTTAAGATATTTAAATGAAATTAATACCAACTATATTTTTAACCCCAAAAGGGTTAGCGAGACCATTTCCAGTAGATATAGCCCAGACATCATTCTAAAAAAATACGAAACCCTTTTTGAAGGATTAGTGAATTAAAATGGCAGGTACTAAAAAGATTAGCATATTGGCAATGAACATGCACTATGGCGGCGCCCAACGTGTTATTAGTGTTTTGCTTGACGAGTTGGTAAAGGATTATAGCGTATTTCTAGTTCTTTTTAATAATGACATTCATTTCGATATTCCGAAAGATGTTAAGGTCACGGTGCTTTTTCCTAAGGAGAATGGACATAATTCCTTTTATGTAAAACTAAAGAACACATTGGTCGTTTCGAAGAAGTATAGTAGGTTTATAAAGTCTAATAATATTCAGATATCTATGTCGTTTTTGGCATTGCCAAATATAATCAATGGAATGGTAAGAAGTAGAAATAAAAATCTTCGGACCATAATAAGTGAAAGATGCTTTCCTTCCTTAATGTACAAGGCTAATAAGTCCTCAAAGCTATTATCAAAGTATGTTATTCCAAGATATTATGCTAAAAATGATATTTTATTTTCAAATTCCATTAACATCAATGAGGATTTAAAATCAAATTTCAAGGTTAATATGCCAATGGCGGTCATCTATAACCCCATAATTATTGATGAGAAAATCAAGCGAGAACCTGCAGTTAAACCAACGTCTGATCTGTTTAGGTTCATTAATGTAGGTAGTATTTACGACGCTAAAAACCAACAAATGATAGTTAGGGCATTGGCCTTACTAGATTACGACAAATTTCATTACACTCAAGCGGGCACGGGACAATTGGAAAGTGACGTAAAAGGCTTATGTGTTTCAAAAAAAATAGAGCATTCAACGACCTTTCTTGGCAACGTCTCTAATGTAAAGGAACAGCTTGCCGAAAATGATTGTTTTGTCCTTTCATCCAAAACAGAAGGATTTCCTAATGTGGTTTTAGAGGCGCTTTCGGTTGGTCTTCCAGTAATCTCAACCAATTGCAAAACAGGCCCACTAGAATTATTAAATGATAATGAAGCTATTGAAATTCCAAAGGGAGGCTATGCTTTAGCAAAATATGGCCTTTTAGTAAATGTCAATGATTATCTAGGCTTGGCAAAGGCTTTGGAATTTTTTAGACTAAACCCAAAAATTAGGCAAGATTATAGCTCCCTAGGCTTTAAAAGAGCACAAGATTTCATCTTACCTAAAATATATAATCAAGTTAAAGAACTTATTGAAGCTTAAGAATTATGTGCGGTATAAATGGTATTATAGACAAATCAAAACCTAGCCCTGACGTCCTCCTGGAACAGATAAGCCATATGAATAGGCTCATTTACCATAGAGGGCCAGATGAAAATGGGCTACATGTAGAGGAATTGGGCTCATTGACTGTTGGCATGGGCATGCAGCGTCTGTCCATTATTGACCTCACGTCTGGGAAACAGCCTATATTCTCAGAAGACAAACAAATTATAATTGTATTTAATGGTGAAATATACAACTACCCAAACATAAAATCACGTTTAGAAAAGGAAGGGGTTCAATTTGCCACAACAAGCGATACGGAAGTCATTTTAAAAGCCTATGAAAAATATGGGACAGAGGCTTTTCAGTGGCTTGATGGTATGTACGCCTTTAGTATTTTAGACAAACGTAATGGTACTGTCTATATAGCAAGGGATTTCTTCGGAGAAAAGCCTCTGTACTACTCTACACTCGATAACAAAATTATTTGGGCGTCTGAGCTAAAATCGCTCACAGCGGTATTAAACAAAAGACCAAGAATATCAAAAAAAGGATTAAATCTATTCTTTAGGCTAACTTATATTCCTGCGCCATTTACCATTTACGATAACGTTTTTAAACTAGAAGCTAATAAGTATATTAAATATGATTTGGCTAGCCATAGTTTAGAAATTCATACCATAAATACAGAAATTCAACCAAAATCAACAGACATATCATTTGAAAGTGCTAAGACCAAAGTAAGGGAGTTAGTTTATGAGAGTGTTAAAAGTCGATCCATTTCAGATGTACCTCTAGGAACTTTTCTCTCGGGAGGGGTAGATTCTTCAATTATCTCCTTATGCCTATCTCAAGCTACCGATTCAAAGATTAATACGTTTTCAATAGGCTTTAAAAAAACCGCCTATGATGAAACAGACAAATCACGGGTTGTCGCCAACTTGATCAATAGTAATCATCACGAATTTATTATAGATGAAGAGGATTTAAAGGATGATATACATGATATACTTATAAATTTCGATGAACCCTTCTCTGATACAGCTGCTTTACCAACGCATTTGCTCTCACAAAAAACAAGAGAACACGTTACAGTTGCACTGACCGGTGACGGTGGTGATGAAGTTTTTGGAGGTTATAACAAATATTACATTGGCATGCTAAACCGAAAATATACACGGCTTATGCCCAAAGTATTCCATAATACCATTAAAAAGTTAAGCAATGATTACTTAGTAGATAAAGATGATTCAAGAGGAAAAAAGTACCGGATTAAAAAACTACTTAATTCAATAAGTTACAGTGGAGATTTTTATTGGAATATAATCTCCCTAGCCAATACAAGCCAACAGCTAAAGGAGATTTTTAAACCAGAAAATGTTGAGCATAATCTCTTCCAGTACTATAAGGATGCATTGGGAAACAAAAAAATAGAGAGCTTGACAGATTTTAGAATGGTTGATAAACATCTAAGTCTCGAAGGTGGAATGCTTCCTAAGGTAGATAGAACCGCCATGCTAGAATCCCTAGAATGCAGGGCACCGTTTCTCAACAAAAAGATTTGGGACTTTACCAATACATTACCAGAAAGCTATTTAATGAAAGGCTGGAACAAAAAATACATACTAAAGGAAGCCTTTAAAGACCAATTTCCTGAGCAGTTTCTAGAAAAGAGTAAAAGTGGCTTTGGATCCCCTACTGGTGACTGGCTAAGACAAAGTCTTAAAGCCGAATTGGAAAGTTATATCGAACCTGGTTTTCTAAAAGAGCAGAATATATTTAATATTACCGCTATAACAAGTCTTGTCAAGGCGCACTTAGACAGTAAAAAAGATAGTACTTTTAGGGTTTGGTCATTTTTCTGTTTTCAAAAGTGGTATAAATACGTTTACCTCAAACAAACAATCCATGGAAAATAAAAATATACTAATTGTAGCATCGCTTGCATCCTCCTTGATTCATTTTAGAGGTGATTTCATAGCTTCCCTGATTGAAAATGGCTTTAGGGTTTATGCGGCTGCTCCAAAACAGCCTGATCACATTAAAGAGAAACTTGAATCTATTGGTGCGATTCCTCTTGAGTTTAAACTTAATCGAACCGGCTTAAATCCCATAAAAGATATTGGATCTGTTTTAGAACTTAGAAAACTTATCAAACAAAATCGTATCGATCTTGTTTTTCCTTACACAGTTAAACCTGTGATATACAGTTCTTTTGCTGCCAATTCATGTGGTGTACCAGTAATTTCCTTAATAACAGGTCTTGGCTTTGCCTTCACTGGCCTTACAAGAAAAGCCCGTGTCTTGCAATGGCTTAATCAAAATCTATATAGATCATCCATTAGAAGAAATAGGGTTGTAGTTTTTCAAAATAAAGATGACCTTCAATTATTTATGGATAATGGGATATTATCAGCTAAAAATAAAACGGCCTTAGTAAGTGGCTCAGGTGTGAATTTAAACAATTATAAATTTAGGGTAAATAAAAAAAAATCGGATAATATTTCTTTTTTATTAGTTGCGAGGTTAATAAAGGAAAAGGGTATAGCTCTGTATATCGAAGCAGCACAAGTTTTAAAGAAAACGTATCCAAATGCTGAGTTCCACGTTATTGGCTCTCCGGATAAATCACCATCAGCAATAGATGAAGAAGAACTGAAAAAGTTGGATGACACTGGCATAATAGTCTACCATGGTATGCAGAAGAATGTGCCGGAGCATCTTTACAAGAATGATGTGTTTGTTTTACCAACCTATTACAGGGAGGGCATTCCACGTTCCATATTGGAAGCGCTATCTGTTGGTATGCCAATTATCACTACTAATACTCCTGGCTGCAGGGAAACAATTAAAAAAGATTATAATGGCATTTTAATTGAACCTAGAGAACTACAGGAATTGATAAAGGCTATGGAATATTTTCTCCTGAATATATCTAAAATAGAGGAAATGGGCATTAATAGTCGTAATTATGCTGAAGAAAGGTTTGATGTAAAAATCATTAACAAAGAACTTATAAACTTAATTTCTGATGTCGTTTTATAATGTAAAGGCCTATGAACAAGCTTTATGTAAATTTTCTAAAAAGGAGCTTTGATTTCTTAGCTGCCGGAATTGGAATCATCATAGCTTCCCCTCTGCTATTGGTTTTATTTGTTTTATTGACAATATATAACAGTGGCTCTGCCTTCTTTTATCAGAAGAGAACGGGCTTAAATGGAGCTGTATTCACCATAATCAAGTTTAAGACAATGACTGACCGTACTGATGAAGAAGGTAACCTTTTACCTGTTAATCAACGTATTACCAAAGTGGGTGATTTTTGCAGAAAATACTCTCTCGACGAAATACCTCAATTATTTAATATTATAAGAGGCGATATGAGTCTTATAGGGCCTCGACCCTTACTACCAAAATATTTGCCAAGGTATAATGAACAGCAGAAAAGACGGTTATTGGTAATGCCGGGAATAACTGGATGGGCACAGGTTAATGGCAGAAACGCCATTTCTTGGGAACAAAAATTTGAACTAGACAATTACTATGTAGATAACCAATCCTTTTGGCTAGATGTCAAGATTATTATTAAAACGATTCAAAAAGTTTTAGCGCAAAAAGATATTAATGCCTCACAGGATACTAACATGCCAGAATTTATGGGTTCTACTGATAATGAGGTCATTGTTAGTAAAGACTCTACTTCACAGTGATTACCAATCATTTAAAGTTACTGGCAGTTCGGATAATTCTGCTACTTATTGCATTGATTTAGATTAGAATGAAAAAATTAGATAAATTAAATCTAACAATCAAATACACCGTTGCTGTTCAACTAATATTTTTACATTTCAATTTTTTGTTTCAAGGTTATATCGTTTAAATTTAACAGTTTATCGTAATATTTATTTTTAGTTTTATTATTTGAGACATTGAGGCTTATATTAGCATATATAATATAAATATTAGGTCCCAAATACCTTAAATTAAAACCATTAGGTTTTGTATTAAAGCTGTAACCTATGAACGAAAAAATATGGTTGTCCTCTCCTCACATGAGTGGGAAAGAACAATTCTACATAAACGAGGCTTTCAATGCCAACTGGATTGCACCTCTTGGGCCAAATGTCAATGGCTTTGAAGACGATATTAAAAAATATCTTGGCGGACAAAACGAAGTTGCTGCAGTATCCTCTGGTACGGCCGCCTTACATTTGGCTTTAATTTTATTGGGTGTAAGCGATAAAGATGAAGTGATATGCCAGAGCAAAACCTTTTCGGCATCTGCTAATCCAATCGTCTATCAAGGAGCAACGCCTGTATTTGTTGATAGTGAACCTGAAACATGGAATATGTGCCCAGAACAATTGGAAAGGGCAATAAAAGACAGAATTATTAAGGGAAAGCGTCCTAAAGCAATCGTAGCAGTTCATTTATATGGTATGCCTTATAAAGTCGATGAGATAAGGACTATAGCTAATGCCTACAACATTCCAATTATTGAGGACAGTGCGGAGGCTTTTGGTAGTACCTACAGAAATAAAAAATGTGGTACTTTCGGTGATTTGGCCATTTTATCTTTTAACGGTAACAAAATCATAACCACATCAGGAGGAGGTGCCTTAATAACAAAACATAAAGAACACAAAGAAAAAGCTGTTTTTTTATCTACACAAGCAAGGGACAATGCCCCTCATTATCAGCATTCCAAAATAGGATACAATTACAGGATGTCTAATATTGTTGCAGGCATTGGTCGTGGGCAAATGACCGTTTTGGATGATCATGTTGCCAATCGTCGCAAAAATCATGAATTTTACAAGGAGTCGTTTGAGGGTTATGATGAGATAAAATTCCTGGAAGAACCCTCAGGTTTCTTTTCTAATAGATGGCTTACCTGCATACTGTTACCTAACTATAAAATTAGAGAGGAAATCAGATTGGCCCTTACTAAAGATAATATTGAGTCGCGACCCTTATGGAAACCTATGCACGCTCAACCCGTTTTTAAAGATGCCCCTAGTTACTTAAATGGAATTTCAGATAAACTATTCGAGCAAGGTCTTTGTTTACCAAGCGGATCCAATTTAACGCGAGAGCAACTAGAGCGCGTTATATCCGGTATTAATAAGTATTTTGCAGTATGTTAGACAAATATTTACATAAAATATCAGAGAAATATGCTTCAAAGTGGCTTGTACTTTTGTTTGATGTATGTATTGTCATATTAACTTTTTTTGCCGCTTATCTCATAAGATATAATTTTCAATTAGAGTTTAGCATTGAAGACTTTATTCAGCAAATCCCGTATATAGCAATAGTTGCTGCCATAAGCTTAATTGCCGTTGGATCGTATAAAGGAGTTGTTCGTTTTACGGGATTTAAAGACATTATTAACATAATTATTGGAGCCAATATTTTAGCTACTATACTAATTTGCTGTACGTTTATAAGTCGTAAATTTTTATCTGAGGACAGTGTTTTTAATATATCAGGCTCTATTATTTATATTCATTTATTATTGAATATCTTATTTCTGATAGGCTCTAAACTTTTTATAAAATCGCTCTATAACTACGTTACCCAAGATGTAAAAACCATCTCTAATGTATTGATTTTTGGGGCAGGAAGTTCAGGTATGCTTACCTATGATGCCATACAAAATGATGCCAAAAGTGGCTTTGAAGTTGTTGGTTTTATTGATGACGATGAACGAAAAATAGGCAAGAAAATTAATTTAATACCTGTATACAGTTTAAACGCACTTGACCAGAAGTTCATTCAAAAGCATAAAATAGAGGATGTTATCATCTCTATTCAAAACATTGAACCAACTAGATTACTGCAAATAACGAGCAGTTTATTTGGGCTAGGTCTAAAGGTGAAAATTGTTCCGCCTGTTCAAAATTGGATTGATGGAGATTTAAGTGTCGGCCAGATTAAAGAAGTAAAAATTGAAGATCTTCTCGGAAGAGACCCTATAAGTATTAAGAATCCTGATTTAGAAGAGCAGTATGATAATAAGGTTATTTTGATAACGGGAGCTGCAGGATCCATCGGAAGTGAAATATCAAGAAAAGTAAGTCTTTATAATTACAAAAAATTAATTCTCGTTGATAACGCAGAATCTGCTCTTTATGATATTCAGCAAGAATTTATTCAGCGAGGCCTAAAAAATATAGAAGCTATAGTCGCGGATGTAAGAAATAAAACACGGATAGATCAAATTTTCAACCTGAACAAGCCAAAAATAGTTTTTCATGCCGCGGCCTATAAACATGTGCCACTGATGGAAAACAACCCATACGAAGCTATAAGTGTAAATATTGGAGGTACCAAAAACGTCGCTGATGTCGCCGTTAAGCATAGTGTAGATAAATTTGTTTTGATTTCCACCGATAAGGCGGTAAACCCAACGAATGTTATGGGTGCAACTAAACGTATCGCCGAACTTTATGTAACCTGCTTAAAAGGTAAAGGGCATACAAAATTTATTACAACAAGGTTTGGAAATGTATTAGGTTCCAATGGCTCTGTTATTCCGCTTTTTAAAAAGCAGATTGAAAATGGTGGTCCATTGACAGTTACCCATAAAGATATCACAAGGTATTTCATGACTATTCCGGAAGCCTGTCAACTGGTACTAGAAGCGGCCGCAATGGGTAATGGAGGTGAAATATTTGTATTTGATATGGGAGAGCCCATTAAGATTTTTAATTTAGCCACAAACATGATTGTTTTGTCTGGATTGCGCTATCCTGAAGACATTGATATTAAAATAACCGGGCTACGTCCAGGGGAAAAGATTTATGAAGAATTGCTTGCCGATGGTGAGAATACCAAAAAAACCTATCACGAAAAGATCATGATTGCAAAATCAAAATTAATAGACTCTAACCATGTTGAAGGAGAAATCTTGAAATTAACAAAAATGACGTCTTTGACACAACCTCTTGAGATGGTTTCTGTAATTAAAGGTCTTGTACCAGAATATATTTCTAATAATTCCACTTTTGAAGTATTAGATGAAAAAAATAAGCTCTAACTTTAAAACAAAACAAATCAAACTTTATGAGATTTAGAAAAATTTTAATTCCAGCCTTAGCAATAGTTCTGATGGCTTCCTGTGGCTCAAGGAGAGATATAGTTTACTTTCAAGACGAGCCTTTGCAGGAAGGTTTAAATGTTTCTCAACCTAAAGAACTTATATACAAAACCGACGATATTCTGGCAATTAATGTGGCCGCATTGGACCCTGAGGCGGTTCAACCATTTAATTTAACAGTACCAGCAAATAACGGTAACAACCTTACCGCGATACAAGGACAACAGCAACTACAGACATATTTGGTTGATTACGACGGCAATATAGATTTTCCTGTTTTAGGTAAAATAAAAGTTGCCGGATTAACACGTCCTCAACTTACGGCTTTGCTCACAGAACGTATTAGTGCTTATGTAAAGGATCCTATTGTAAATGTGAGACTTTCCAACTTTACAATTACCATTATAGGAGAAGTTGCAAGTCCAGGTACGTTCACGATTCAAGATGAGCGCATCACGTTATTAGAGGCTCTAGGCTTAGCAAATGACCTAACCATATATGGTGTAAGAAAGGATGTCCTAGTCATCCGTGAGGTAGATGGCCAAAAGAAATTTGCTAAGGTAGATTTACGTTCCATAAATACCATCAACTCACCGGTATACTATTTACAACAAAACGATGTTATTTATGTAGCTCCGAATGGTGCGCGTGTACGATCATCCACTTTTAACCAAAACAATTTAGTACTACTTAGTGCTATTGGTACTGTTACCACTATTGTTGCCGTTATTTTATCTAATACAAACAACTAAAACGATAGTTTAATACTAAATATCAATTTAAATTCATGGACAAGTCCTCAAAGTCGAGTTCAGCTAGTTTAAAACAAAAGGTAGAGCTATTTACATCTAGATGGAAAATCATTCTTCTGTGTGTTGCTGCTTGCGTGGTACTGGCTTATACGCATTTACGTTATGCTACCTACAAATATAAAGCTTACGCAACTATAGAAATTAAACAAGAGGATAAAGCAAAAAAACTTCCTACAAGCATGTTAGAAGGTGGTAGAGACATGATTTTTGGTGCCGGAGAGGGCATTCAGGATGAACTGGCTATCATGCGATCGAGGTCACTTTTAGAAAAAGTAGTAAAAAAGTTAAAATTAAATATTAGAGTATTTGAGGAGGGTAACATTTTAGAATTAGAACGTTATAACAATCCTCCAGTGAAATTGAGCTTTTTTGCCAACGACTCCATCGTCAATAACATTCAGTACCTAATGTATATTACAGTGAAGTCCCCAACAGAGTTCCTGTTATTTGAAAATGGTGGAAAATCCAACATAGATAGAAGTGAAGGAAAAGGAGTTCTTTACGCCTTTGGTGATAAAATTGACACCAATTTTGGGGGATTTGTAATTACCCCAAATACCGGCCAATATGCCCCAAAAGTGGGAAGTACCTTGAAAATACAGATAAATCCTGTTTCCGGTGTCGCCGGTAAATACACACAACTTTTAGGATTATCGACGTCAGAAGGTTCAAATATAGTTAACATTGAAATCATTGACGCCATTCCGCAAAAGGCCATAGATATCGTAAATGAAGTTATTAAGGCTTATAACAACGACGTACTTAGAGATAAGGAAGAAGTTGTAAGAATCACCTCAGAGTTTATTGACAATCGCTTGCAACAAGTGTCTGAGGAACTAGAAGAAGTAGATTACACGGCAGAAGAGCTTCAAAAGCGAAATAAATTAACAGCCTTAAATTCCCAGGCAGACATAAATCTGCAAACAGAAAAAGCAACAGAGGCAAAAATTGCACAAACTACCAATAGAATACAACTCATTGAATTTCTTCAAGAAGAAATGAAAGATGATGATAAAGCGTCAGATATGCTTCCTGCCGATATTGGTATTGGCGATAATAATACAGCCCAAATAACCCAGCGCTATAATGAATTGGTAGCACAACGCGATCGACTTCTCAAAACCTCTAGTGAGAGAAACCCTGTAGTTGTTAATCTTAATGATCAAATTAAGGCCTTAAAGGGCAATTTAATGGGTTCCTTGCAAAACATGAAGGAATCTTCAATGCTTACACTCAATAATCTCAATAGTGAACGTAGTAGGATTAGTGGGCAATTGTATGCAGCTCCGACAAAAGCTCGGCAATTTAGGGATATTAAAAGACAACAAGATATTAAAGAATCATTGTATCTATATCTACTGCAAAGACGAGAGGAGTCTGCAATTAAATTAGGAATGTATACTCCTGTTGCAAAGATTGTAGATGGTGGCTTTTCAACTTTTAAGCCAGTAGAACCCAATCCTTTATTTACGTATATCGCCGCCGTCATTTTTGGTTTGGCGCTGCCTATGGGAATAATTTATCTGTCGGATCTACTTAATACCAAAATTTACAGAAAGGAAGATCTTATGGAAATTTTAAATATTCCATATTTGGGGGATGTGCCACAGACTTCTAAAAAAGAAAAACTGATAAACAAGGTTGATTATTCACCGAAGGCGGAAGCGTTCAGAATTATAAGATCTAATGTTGACTTTATACTATCAAATGTAGAAGGAAGGGCCAAGAAATTATTTGTAACCTCTACAAGAGCTCAAGAAGGAAAGTCACATACAAGTACAAACCTTGCCTCCTCCATTTCTTTTTCTGAAAAAAAAGTACTCTTAATTGAAATGGATATCAGAGTTCCAAAAATTCTCGATTATTTAGGTGTGGATTCTACTAAAAAAGTTGGCCTTTCAGATTACATTGCGGATAAATCAATAAAACCAGAATCTATTATTGTCAAGCATAAAGACAACAAATATTTAGATATAATTCCATCGGGAACAATTCCTCCAAACCCCTCAGAGCTGTTGATGAGCGATAGAATTCCAGAATTGTTCAAACATTTTGAAAGTAAATACGATTATATAGTGGTAGATACTTCTGCTGTAGGAATTGTAAGTGACACCCTTTTAATTGCCAATTTTGCTGACATATTTATTTACGTAGTGAGTGCAGACGGTATAGACAAAAGGCTGCTTAAACATGTGGCTCAGCCTCTCTATGATGAAAATAGATTGCCTAGAATGACCTTATTACTCAACGGAACCAAAACTGGAAAAGAGGGCTATGGCTATGGCTATGGCTATGGAAACAACCCTTCTAAGTCTAAAAAGAAGTGGTATCAAATCAGGTAAACTAACAACTTTCTTAGAAACTAAAGTCTGCGTCTCTTCTTTTCCCTTTGTAAAAGCGAGAGTTCCCTGCTAGTCTGCCCAGCGACCGAAGTGTTCTCCTCTGCCCTTCTTATCAGATAAGGCATAACATCCTTTACAGGGCCAAAGGGAATGTATTTTGCAACGTTGTAACCTTCTCTGGCAAGATTAAAACTAATATGGTCGCTCATGCCATAAAGTTGGCCAAACCAAATGTTATTATTGGCTTTATCTATGCCTTTTCGTTCCATAAGTTCCATGGCAAGATAACTGCTCTCTTCATTATGCGTACCAATAAACACAGCAATATCTTCCAAGTGGTCAAGGATATATCTTAACGTGGCATTAAACATCTCATCGGTAGCTTGTTTTGTTTCGCAAATTGGAGATGGATACCCCTTCTCTACTGCTCTCAACCGTTCCTTTTCCATGTAGGCTCCTCGAACAATTTTCATCCCAATTTTGAAGTTTTCTGACTTAGCTCTTGAATGAAGTGATTTTAAATAGTCCAAACGATCCCATCGATAGCACTGTAAGGTATTGTAAACAATTGGTTTTTCGGTATTGTAAATGCGCATCATTTTTTCGCACAACATGTCGGCGGCATCTTGCATCCAACTTTCCTCAGCATCAATCAACACCTCAACATCGCGTTCTTTGGCGAGTTTACATACTTTGTTAAACCTTTGTTCTACCCTATCCCATTCTTCTTTTTCTTCTGCTGTTAAAGATTTCTTTTCAGTAATTTTCTGGTACAACTGAAATCTTCCAAATCCTGTTGGTTTAAAAACGGCGATAGGCATTGCATCCCGTTCATCACAAAATTCAATTATCTTTAAAATCTTTTCTACGGCGTTGTCAAATTGATCTTCTGTTTCTTTACCTTCTACTGAATAATCAAGTACTGAGCTTACGCCTTTGGTATAGAGTTTATCGATTACCGGCAAACAGTCTTCCTCATTAACACCACCACAAAAATGATCAAATACTGTAGATCGGATAAGACCTTCAACAGGTAAATTAGCTTTAAGGGCAAAATTGGTTGCTGCAGTACCTATACGAACTAAAGGCTGCGAAGAAATCATTTTAAACAAAAAATAGGCGCGTTCTAATTCCGAATCCGATTTTAAAGAGAAGGCTGTAGCCGTATTTTCAAATAACGAACGATTTATCATAAAGGTTAAAAATAGTACTACAAATATATTTATTCTTGGGTTTAGTTAATTCGTAAAATCTAAGTAATTTCACGTCCTCAACGCCTAATTTTATGTCATGGAATCTATAAGAACCAGCAAAGCCATTGTTCACTTCAATTCTCTAGTCTATGAGCAATTGAATTTACATATAAAACAGACTAATCCTTCTAAAATATTCATACTTGTAGATACCAATACACATGATTATTGCTTGCCTAAATTTTTGTCCCAGATGGATTCTGGGGACATCGTTGTTGAAGTTATGGAAATGCCAGAGGGGGAAGACAATAAGACTATAGATATCTGTACTGGAGTTTGGGAGGCTTTGGCAGAATACTATGCAGATAGAAAAAGCTTATTGATAAATCTTGGCGGAGGCGTTGTTACTGATTTGGGAGGTTTTGTGGCTAGTACATACATGAGAGGAATCGATTATATAAACGTTCCTACTTCCCTGTTGGCCATGGTAGACGCTTCTGTTGGTGGAAAAACGGGCGTTGATTTGGGCCATTTAAAAAATTTGGTTGGTGTTATAAATGAAGGCAGTATGGTGCTTGTTGACACCTCCTTTTTAGAAACACTGCCTCAAAATCATATGGTTTCCGGTTATGCCGAAATGCTTAAGCATGGGTTGATTTTTGATGAGATTTACTATAACAAATTAAGCAACCTTAGGAATTTGGATTTTTCTGAGCTCGATAGTATGATTTATGAGTCTATTAAAATTAAAAATACCATTGTTGCAGAAGATCCAACTGAAAAAGGCCTTAGAAAAATTCTAAATTATGGGCATACTCTTGGACATGCTATTGAAAGTTATTTCCTAAATAATGGTGACAAAACACCTTTACTACATGGTGAGGCTATCGCAATTGGTATGATTTTGGAATCTTATCTTTCCCACAAAACTTGCGGGCTAAATCTAACTAAGCTTTCCAACATAACTAACGTTATACTAGCATCATTTAAAAAAGTAGATATAAATACGCGAGATATAGATGTAATAATGGACCTACTCAAACACGATAAGAAAAATAGCCACGGAAAGATAAAATTTGTTCTATTGGAAGACATCGGTAAACCAATACTAGATTGCGAAGTGAGCAGTAATCTCATTATAGAAGCGTTTTCGTACTATAAGAAGGTCTAATAAACAGTTTAACCAATTTATCAAATAAAAAAACCTCAGCAATTATTGCTAAGGTTATATCATTATAAATCTCAGTCTATTTTATTTATAATTCATTAAATATGGTATGCATTAATCGTTTTTTGTCGTTAATGCTCTCTTCCAACGATATCATAGTTTCTGTCCTGTATACGCCATCTATATCGTCTAGCTTAAAGATAATTTCCTTGGCATGCATGGTATCTTTAGCTCGTATTTTACAAAATATATTAAATTTTCCAGTGGTAATGTGTGCTACGGTTACAAAAGGAATATTATTAATGCGTTCTAGAACGAATTTTGTTTGGGATGTGTTCTGAAGAAATACACCAACATAAGCAATAAAGGAATATCCAAGTTTTTTATAATCTAACGTCAATGACGAACCCTTGATGATGCCAGCCTCTTCCATTTTTTTCACCCTTACATGAACCGTTCCAGCAGAAATCAAAAGTTTTTTAGCGATATCCGTAAACGGAATACGCGTATTGTCAATTAACATATCAAGAATTTGATGGTCGATTTCGTCTAATTTAAATTTCCCCATTTTTGATAATTATTAAATTATATGCAAAAATAGAAGAAAAAAAATAAGGATGTCTTATTAAAATTGAATTATTTTAAGGTTTTAATGCAGTTTTCTTATTATTTATCAAAACGAAATCGTTTTCGTAGCCCACATGGATCTCTTTATTGTCAACCGTTTTTACTAGTTGCCCTTTTGCATTTATAGTCTTATGAAATCTTAAATCGGTCGATTCAAATATAGATTCAATGACAGGTTTAAATTCAATTTTACCCTTTTCTAGAATTTCCTTGAACTGAAAAACGATTGTTACTGTTTCATCTTGATTTTTTACCGTAATAGCATTGACTATAGCCATATCCCTGTAGTTTTTAACATTGTCTGGAATGTCATAATAAGATTTATACATATCAACTTTAAAGCCCTTAGATATAGTTTCTATTCCTTTAATAATGGCTAAAAACGTAAAACGTCTCACCTCTTCACGATCATAGTCTTCTGGAAAATGACCAGCTTCATAAAGTAACGTTGGTGTGCCAAGACTTTGAAACGTATCGCCAACACAATTAATATTAAATCCATCATCATACCGGCCAATGCCATCTGGTAGGATTTCACTTAAATCCAATGCAATTCTAGAAATTAAGGCCATGGCCATTTTACGATTCGGAGTAAGGCTCCGTTCTTCGTCCTGCGCAGGCGAAAGGAATGATAATGTAGCCACCCTTCCATTTGCACCAGCACCAAAAATGCTTCGTTGACCATGAAGGTTGAAACAATAATCAGGATTGAAATTCTCGTAAACTTCTCGCAGCAGCCTGCTTTCTGGTTGTGATAAGTTTAAAGCGTCCCTATTCAAGTCAATAGTATTAGCATTAAACCGTGTATAATTATGAGCACCATCGGGATTTAATATCGGAATAACAAACAAAGTGCATTGCTTTAAGATTGTCTTGGAATAGTTGTCGTCTCTTAGTAGAAGGTTGAAACAATCAAAAAGAGCCTTAGTTGTTGTAGATTCATTCCCATGCATTTGGGACCACATCAAAATACGTTCTGGACCTTCACCTAATCTTACACCATAAATTGGACGTTTTTCTACAGATTGCCCTATCACCGAAATGCAAGAATCTGGCAAAGAGGAGAAGCAGGATTCGATATGCAAATTGGTTACATACCTGCCAAAGAGCTGATTTGATTTTACCGAATTAAATAAGGCATATAATTGATGAATGTCCATGAGAGTAATTCAATGAAACACAAATGTAAACAATAAGTAATTTACATTTTTAAACACAAATTTCGATTGTAATTTTCACTTTTGTATACATCTGAATTTATTTTGATAATTACAGCACTCAAGCCTTTGAAGAATTCTTAATACCTCATTAAAAATAGAAATAAAGTATTTTATATCAGTATATTAAAGTTATTTATATATAATTTACTTTAATGTAAAATAGTTATTTTTAAAATATTTTTTAGATAGGCAAACACATTTGTTTACATTTGTAACTCATAAGGACTAGAATTAACTGTTTACAATGATAAACACCAGTGAATTTTCCAAACGGCTTCAAAATGTAATTGATTATTACGATGAAACCGCTTCTGGTTTTGCCGAGAAAATAGGCGTACAACGTTCTAGTATCTCTCATGTTCTATCTGGGAGAAATAAGCCAAGCTTAGACTTTGTCATGAAGGTGCTTCAAGCCTATCCAGAAGTTGAACTGTATTGGTTGCTAAACGGTAAGGGCGAATTCCCGAAAAAACAAAGCTCTTCTACCCTGTCTAGTGCTGCCGATTCTGGAGAAGATTTAAATATGGGCCAAGATACCATTGAGCCAGAAAATAATAGTATTGAGAAGATAGTCATATTTTACAAAGACGGCACTTTTAAGAGCTACGATCCTTGATTAAGCTCCTATTTGTTACCTTTGCAAGAAAATTTGGTATGCGTCATTTCGCTATTCTTTTTATCTGTTTCGTGACTTTTGGGTGCTATGAGGTAGAACGTAATTGTTCAGACTTTAAAACAGGTACGTTTGAGTTTAAATACACCATTGATGGTATAGAAAAAGTGGGGGAGTTTAAGCGCACAGACGCATATAATATCGATTATTATGAGGGCAAGGTAGACACATCTTCTGTTCGTTGGATTAATGATTGCGAGTTTATTTTAACCAAACTCAATCCTCAAAGCAATTCGGAAAAAGAAGCCATTCACATGAAGATATTATCTACATCTGGCAATTCTTATACCTTTGAATATAAATTGGCCATTAAAAAACCCAACAGGCCCTTGCGTGTAGAAAAAGGTATTGCTACAAAAATAGATTAAGTTTTATGTTAGAGTTTTTACTGTCTTCGGAGTCTATTATGGCACTTTTGACCTTAACCTTCTTGGAGATTATCCTGGGAATAGACAATATTGTGTTTATTTCAATTGCAGCTAACAAGCTTCCAGAGCACCAAAGGAATAAGGCCACTAATATTGGGCTATTACTAGCCATGGTCCAGCGAATACTGTTATTGTTTTTTGTGTCGTTTTTGATAAGCTTAAGCCAACCTTTTTTCATTATAAATAAAGAATGGATACATGTTGCCGTAAGTTGGCAGGCTTTAATCCTATTTGTTGGCGGATTATTTTTAATCTATAAGAGCACTTCTGAGATTAGAGAAAAAGTTGAAACACCACAACACGACGAGGCAAGCCTTAAATCAAAAGTAATTAAATCTTTAGGCCAAGCTATTACACAAATTCTTATTCTCGATTTTATTTTTTCTGTAGATTCCATTCTTACAGCGGTTGGGATGACCAACGGACTTCATCCAAACACCAATTACACCCTAGTTCTTATGGTCATTGCGGTTGTAATTTCAATTATTGTAATGATTGGTTTCGCTAATCCAATTCGTAAGTTTATAGATACACATCCAAGTATGCAAGTCCTTGGGCTGGCCTTTCTCATTTTAATTGGTTTTATGCTAATAACAGAGTCTGCACATCTATCCGATACCGAAATTTTTGGGCAAACCGTAGGTGCCATCCCTAAAGGCTATCTTTATTTTGCTATAGCCTTTTCATTATTTGTAGAGTTTTTAAACCACAAGATGGACAAAAGAGCCATATCCAAGGAATAATGGTCGTGGGCTTTGAAGAAAAATGACTAATTGATTATTTTAAAACGTTAACTAGGCTTTAAAATAACGTTGCTTGACCCGATCCATCCACTTCCGGATCTTTATCTGGATTTATAGAACCATTTGAATCTTTAGATTCTGGTTTCTCCGATGACGAAACCGTCTCCTCATCTACAACTTCCAATTCATCTGCATGTACTTCCTCAGGAGCCTCATATGGTAGCGGGTCTAAAAGACTTATTTGATTTATTTTTTCTCTAGTTAATTGATTACCAAGGGCATTAATTCCTTTTATTGCAATAAATTCTTCAAGATTAACTTCCATGTTAGGTTTACGGTCCTTGCCGCGCTCTTTGGTAAATTCCACTTCTGCCATTGGTCTCCAATCCGTAGACACTATCTCTAACTGCGAGTTAGGATGGTCTGAAATAAAGCTTTCTTCCTTACCTTCATTCTCAATTAAAAATCGCTTTACATAATAGCGTTCCTTTTCTCCATCATAATATATCGCCGAAATTGGCTTTTTAGGAATCCACTTTTCTAAAACAATCATATCGCTTTCAAAATGCGTTGTGAGTTCTGGAATAATAGTCTTAGCAATACCAGATTGTGTAATGATCAATAAACGGTCTTCGCCTCTAAATTCACCAACAAGCTCCCCTCTACCATCAACATTTAGGCGCTGAACGGTATCATCAAACCAAATTTTACGTGGTTTCAAGGTAGAAACACCTTTCTCTTTGAGCTCCACACGTTTTATGGCATACTTAGTTACCAAATTACCTTTAGAGCCACGCCCTTTAATTCTAATATCGGCAAAATCTAAATCCCACTTTAACTTTTTAATGCTACCGGATTGACGCAATAAAACGGTTACCACTTCTGCTTCTCCATTAGGGTTGGCCGAAAAATACCAAACCACAGAGCCTTTATTTCCATTGGTTAAATCGTATTCCCTGTCGCGAGTTATGCTGGTAACAGCAAAACGCTTTATATAGGATGGCCCTTTCTTGCCATCGCGATATATCATATTATAGATGGTGCGTTTGTCTTTTTTCTTAAAGACAGCAACATGAATAATGTTTTTGCCAACAAAAGTCTTGGAGTCTACCTTGGTCACCATCATTTTACCTTCGTTGGTAAACACGATGATATCATCTATATCACTGCAATCACAGACATATTCGTCTCTGCGCAATGAAGTTCCAACGAAACCTTCTTCTCTATTGACATATAATTTGGTATTTCTGATTACTACTTTAGTAGCATCTACATCATCAAAGACTCGTATCTCGGTTTTACGTTCCTTACCTTCACCATAGTCTTTCTTTAAACGCTCAAAATAAGCAATCGCATACTCTATAAGATTATCAAGGTGGTTTTTAACTTCAGCAATTTGGTCTTCTAGAGCTTCAATTTTTTGCTGGGCCTTATCAATATCGAATTTGGAAATACGCTTAATCCGAATTTCGGTTAATCTTACAATATCGTCTTCCGTAACCTCTCGTTTCAAATGCTTAATATGTGGCTGAAGTCCTTTGTCAATAGCGCTAATAACGCCATCCCAAGTTTCTTCCTCCTCAATATCGCGATAAATACGGTTTTCTATAAAAATGCGCTCCAACGAAGCAAAATGCCATTGCTCCTCAAACTCCCCTAGCTTTATCTCCAGTTCTTGTTTAAGAAGTTGCACTGTATTATCTGTGGAACGACGCAACATTTCAGCAACTCCAATAAACAATGGTTTATTATCTTCAATGACACAGCCCAATGGCGATATGGAAACTTCGCAATTTGTAAACGCATATAAGGCATCAATAGTCTTATCGGGAGAAATCCCTGAAGGTAAGTGAACCAAAATCTCAACTTCTGCTGCCGTATTATCCTCAATGCGTTTTACCTTGATCTTTCCTTTGTCGTTGGCCTTTAGAATAGAATCGATTAAGGAGGATGTTGTAGTGCCAAAAGGAATTTCAGTAATGACTAAGGTATTTTTATCGTACTGTGAGATTCGAGCTCTCACACGTACTTTTCCGCCACGCATACCATCATTGTAATTAGTGATATCCGCAATTCCTCCTGTTGGAAAATCTGGTACAAGGGTAAAGCGTTTGCCTTTAAGGTGTTTTATGGAGGCATCGATAAGCTCTATGAAATTATGCGGTAATATCTTTGTTGACAGACCTACGGCAATACCCTCGCCTCCTTGAGCCAAAAGCAAAGGAAACATTACTGGCAGGTTAACGGGCTCTTTGCGTCTACCGTCATAAGAAGCTTGCCATTCGGTAATTTTTGGGTTATACACTACATCTAAGGCGAATTTAGAAAGACGTGCCTCAATATAACGTGATGCGGCCGCACTATCGCCTGTCAATATATTTCCCCAGTTCCCTTGGGTATCAATAAGCAAATCTTTCTGACCTATCTGAACCATGGCATCAGCAATACTAGCATCACCATGAGGATGATACTGCATGGTATGCCCAACGATATTGGCAACTTTGTTATAGCGACCATCATCCAAATCCTTCATGGAATGCATAATACGACGCTGCACAGGCTTAAACCCATCTTCTATCGCTGGAACCGCACGCTCTAAAATTACATACGATGCATAATCTAAAAACCAATCTTTATACATGCCGGTGACCTTAGTAATGGTCTCCTCATTTATTAAATCTTCATGTTCTTCTGACATCCTCTATATCCCTTGTTTTTTCTTTTTATTTTGTTTAATAATCTTTCCTAGTGATTGTCTTACATAACGTCGTTTCCGTCGCTTTAGCAATGTAATATTAAACTGTTCTTGCCGTATATTACCGTCACTAGATCTTAATATTAAAATTAAGCTTTTATACACTACAAAATCACGAATCTTGAAGCCTAGTAATTGCGGTCTTAAAAACTCAATCTGCTTTTCTCGGTAGTTGATATATTCTGTTAGGATCAACCCTTTATTTATAACCGAAATCTTTTCGCCATCACTGTCATATTCAAAATAACTAGCTACCATATGAAATAACACCATAAGTATAAAGGCAACCAGAAAAATGTAAATTGTATGTTCTGAAAACAAATCTATAGACCTAAATACCGTAAATAGCATTATGGCAAAAACAATAAGGATGAAATATATCGATATTACCGTATTTTTTACCTGCCTATTGTCGGTTCTCATACGTTGTCTTCAACCAAATCTAGTTCAACCTTCAAATTTTCAATGATAAATTCTTGTCGCGATGGTGTGTTTTTCCCCATATAGAAAGACAATAGCTCCTCAATGGACATGTCTTTGTCTAGCATTACTGGATCTAAGCGCATATCATCACCAATAAAGTGTTTGAATTCATCCGGTGAAATCTCACCCAATCCCTTAAATCTAGTGATTTCTGGTTTTGGCTTTAGTTTTTCTATGGCTGCCCTTCGCTCTTCTTCGGAATAACAATAAATCGTTTCCTTCTTATTTCGGACTCTAAACAGTGGTGTTTGTAAAATGTACAAATGCCCTTCCTTTATGACTTCAGGGAAAAATTGCAGAAAGAATGTAATCAACAATAAGCGAATATGCATACCATCAACATCCGCATCTGTGGCGATTACAATGTTGTTGTAACGCAAGTCCTCAATAGATTCTTCAATATTTAGAGCAGCCTGCAAAAGATTAAACTCCTCATTCTCGTAGACTATCTTTTTAGAAAGACCGTAAGAATTTAACGGCTTTCCTTTTAGGCTGAATACTGCTTGCGTATTAACATCGCGTGATTTTGTTATGCTTCCGGATGCCGAATCACCCTCAGTAATGAACAAGGTAGTTTCTAAGCTTCTATCGCTTTTAGTATCACCAAAATGAATGCGGCAATCGCGTAATTTTTTATTGTGAAGACTGGCTTTTTTTGCACGCTCCTTAGCCAACTTCCTAATACCAGATAATTCCTTACGCTCGCGCTCTGCTTGAAGAATTTTACGTTGAATCTTTTCTGCAGTATCTGGATTTTTATGCAAATAGTTATCCAGATTACGCTTTACAAAATCATTGATATAGGTGCGCACCGTTGGCAGGTCGCCTCCCATGTCTGTTGATCCCAGTTTGGTTTTGGTCTGGCTCTCAAACACAGGTTCCATCACCTTAATAGCTATGGCTGATACTACTGACTTTCGTATGTCTGAGGCATCATAATTTTTGCCAAAAAACTCTCGAATGGTCTTTACAATAGCTTCCCTAAAGGCTGATAGGTGGGTTCCACCCTGAGTGGTATTTTGTCCGTTAACGAAGGAATGATATTCCTCACTGTACTGGGTTTTGCTATGGGTTAAAGCTACCTCAATATCGTCTCCGCGTAAGTGAATAATTGGATATAATAAATCTGAATCTGAAATATTTTCAGACAACAAGTCCTTTAAGCCGTTTTCAGAAAAGAACTTTTCGCCATTAAAAACGATAGTCAGTCCTGGGTTAAGGTAGACATAGTTCTTTAGCATGCGAACTATGTATTCACTTCTGTATTTATAGTTTTTGAAAATATTGGAATCCGGAACGAAGGTGACTTTGGTCCCTTTACGTCGCGATGTTTCTTCCAGCATTTCTTGATTGGTGAGTTCTCCCAACTCAAATTCTGCCGATGCCGATTTACTATCCCTTGTAGATTCTACCCTAAAATACGTGGATAAGGCATTCACCGCCTTGGTACCCACACCATTAAGTCCTACCGATTTTTTAAAGGCTTTGGTATCGTACTTACCACCAGTGTTCATTTTAGAGACCACATCCACAACTTTCCCTAATGGAATACCACGACCGTAATCCCTAACCGTTACTCGATCGCCTTGAATGGACACTTCTATGGTCTTACCAGCACCCATAACAAATTCGTCAATGGAGTTGTCCAACACTTCTTTAAGAAGAATATAAATGCCATCATCTGGAGAAGAACCATCACCCAATTTTCCGATATACATCCCAGGACGCATTCGGATATGTTCTTTCCAATCGAGCGAGCGAATATTTTCTTCAGTGTAATTAGACTGTGCCATAAAATTTGAGACAATAAAGTTTGTAAGGATGAAACGCTAAGATAAGCCTATACCTCAAAAAATGAAATATAGAATCACTAAAGTAATTAACAATAAAACCGCAGTATTGTTGACAAGATAGCCTATTTTGTCAGAATATTCTACCAAATAACTCTCGGTAAATATTCAGGTGCTATTTCTAGCTATTTTAGACGTCTTGGACCGAAGAAAGCCACCAAGCTTAAATCCAGCTCTTAGACATTGAAAAGGAAATGCATCACATCGCCATCCTTAACGATATAATTTTTACCCTCAACACGCATTTTACCAGCTTCCTTTACCTTGGCTTCACTGCCATAGCTTACGTAATCATCAAAAGCAATCACTTCTGCTCGGATAAAGCCTTTTTCAAAGTCGGTATGAATAACGCCTGCCGCTTGAGGTGCTGTTGCGCCAACGGTAACGGTCCATGCCCTCACTTCCTTTGGTCCAGCAGTGAAATAGGTTTGTTGTTTTAGGAGTTTGTATGCCGCTCTAATCAACTTGGCTGAACCAGGTTCGTCCAATCCAATATCCTCTAAAAACATTTGGCGCTCTTCATAATCCTCAAGTTCATTGATATCGGCCTCTGTACCAACGGCCAGCACCAAGACTTCCGCCTGCTCATCCTTAACGGCTTCACGTACTTGCTCTACATAGGCATTACCAGTCGTAGCCGAACCCTCATCCACATTACAGACATACATTACAGGTTTTTCGGTAATCAACTGCAAGGGTTTTACATAGTCCTCATAATTCTCCTCCGAAAATTCTAAAGCACGAACAGAACTGCCTGCCTCAAGTCCAGATTTTATCTTGTTGAGTACCGCTTCCTCGGCTTGGGCTTCCTTATTACCGGTTTTGGCAGCACGCTTTACCTTATCCAGTTTCTTTTCAACAGTCTCGAGGTCCTTCAGTTGAAGCTCCATGTCTATGGTTTCCTTATCGCGTATGGGATCGACAGAACCGTCAACGTGCACCACATTATCATTTTCAAAGCAGCGTAAAACATGTAAAATAGCATCTGTTTCACGGATATTGGCTAAAAACTGGTTACCTAGTCCCTCACCTTTACTGGCGCCTTTGACCAAACCCGCTATGTCTACAATTTCTACGGTAGCTGGAACCACCTTTTCCGGTTTTACCAATTCCTCTAATTTGGCCAATCTTGGGTCTGGAACATTAACCACACCAATATTGGGTTCTATGGTACAAAACGGAAAGTTGGCACTTTGCGCTTTGGCGTTAGACAAACAGTTAAACAAGGTGGACTTTCCTACATTGGGCAACCCTACAATACCAGCTTTCATAGATGATTATTTTTTGCGACTGCAAATGTAGGTAATTCTATGTTGTGTTTATATGAAAAAATAGCTGGAATACTTAGAGAAATTTTATGTGTGCTTATCGATTAATCAGATAATTTTTTATAAAGTTTTATGGCACAACACACAATGCAATACTAATTACCAGGTTTAATTTTAGTTATAGCCAAAGTATGAGAGCAGTAGCGGATTTCAACATAAAACAAGGCCTGCCAAACCAAGCTGATTTAATGAACAAAAGTCTCATGTATCAGTTCATCCACTATGGCTTTGATGCAATGTTGTGTTTTAGTACGTTATTTCTTTTTATCTAGATTTTTAAATTTTTCTAATCCGTATAATAGATCTGAGGTAAGCCTTCTTGACATTTTAGGAAAACCATCCAGATACCATTCTTCAATTGCACCATTTTTCTTGTTCATTTTTGCTATTTGTATATCATCGAATTCAAAATATGCTGCACTGTAAAGAAGACCTTCTCTATATGTATTCATTGTTTTCGCTCCTATTCTGCCACTATATTCTATAGATTCATCATCATCGATCGGCCCTATCAGTGCAAGTTCCATTCCGCGAAACATAAGTGCTTTGCCTCCTTTTTCAATACTAACTTTTACACTAATAATTAATGACGCATCCAAATCTAATTCTTCTGTTACTAGGCCAATTTTGGCAGGTGCTTTAAAATCTGAAGCTAATAAACTTGCTGTTATTGGATAAAAGGCATAACCGTCAGCGCTTAATGTGCCTTGGCCTTTTCTTTTTCCTTGAAGTCTGTCTAATAGTCCACCAGAAAACACTTTTAAAATGCCACTTAATTCAATCTTTTCTGGTCCCTCATTATATATTTTTTGTTTTTCCTCTGAGGTTGCAAATTCTTTTGGTTCCAGTAAACTTATACCAGAATCATTAAACAGTTTTTTTATCTCTGGCAACATAGTTTCTATAAGTTTATTGGAAATAATATTGCTTCCCGTTGGAGTTAAATAGTTTTTATAAGCCCAATTTCCATACTTACTATACTTTGTAACAGATTCATCCCAAAGTTGAAAGGTAAGAACACCTGCATTTTTTGGATCTGGTAAACGCGCTTCATCCAATACCCCTATATCTATCAATCCTTCAGCTGCATAAACACTATTTATGCCTGATTTATGTGATTTTACAAGTTTGTCCCATTTTTTATCTTTCAATTCAGCTATCTCTTGGATTGATTTTTGGGCACTGAGGTCCGCAGCAATTAAACAGAAGAGGGATAAGGTTACGAAAAGTCTTAGGGTTTTGATGAGCGTAGTCATAGGTGTTGGTTTTAGTTAATACAAAATCTTTAGAATACTTGTAAAAACAAAAATCTAGATTTTCCTACTACACCGCAATACGCAGAATTGCGTAGATTTTAGTTTTAATTACTTACTTTATAGTGGTTAGGAATCCACAAATTCTTTTAGACCTACATATTAAATTGAACGACCTTAATTATAGTTAATCACTAATCGAAATTAAATATTCCAGCATAATCTCATCACCTTTTTTAAATTTTTCCATATAATTAGCGCCTTCAATTTCATCCAAATTTTTAAGGGTTAAATTACTACCAAATGCCTTTTTTAATGCATCCATGTTTTTTTGTGTAGGGTCATATTCAGTATAATACCGCTTTATTCTATCTTGAAGCTCTTTATTAGCATATAGGTCATTAAAATACGTTCGAGCTTTTTCATTAGGGATAAAGGAATTATCAGCTTGTAAATAATTTAGTAAACTTAAATTCATCTGCACGACGTTCATCTCTTCGGAGTAAGGCCAATAGAGTGGTATATCGATTTTCTTCTTTTCATCAGTGTAAAAAGCCGGTTCGTAAGCGTAACTGGGCATTACAATATCAGGTGCACGATCGCCTAAATCCATTGCAGCATAACTACAATAGTACATGAAGTCCTTAATCTCATCATTACCAATAGGAATGGTTTTATAAATACTGTTATCGCTAACGACCATAGCATCAACTCTATTAGGATAATTTTCGGCCATGTAAAACATCACCTGAGGCGCCGTAGTTCTACCGATAAGCGTAGCGCTATCAATTTTCATTTCATCCATAAAGGCCAAAATATCTTTGGCAATGTTTTCAATTTTATAGATGCCAATACCATCCTTATCGGAATTTCCATAGCCTCTGTATATAGGAGCAAAAACACGGTAATGCTCTGATGCCTTGGTGAGCAAATCCTTCCATGCGACATAATTTTGAAAGTACATAGGATTATTTTTTAAGGCAGACGCATTATGCACTCCTTGAATATGTATAAGCGTTTTTCCTTTGCCTCCAAAGTCCATGTATTCCATGTTCATTCTTGAGGTTTTGATCATTTTGGCTTCGTAGCCTTCAGAAGCTGAGTTGGTTCCTGTCTCAGTAGTACCTGAGTCTTGTGCATAGGATGTAAATAGAAAGAGGCATAAAATGGTGGTTGCAAATGATTTCATATTATCTAATTTTATTTATTTAAAGCGGTCTGGTAAAATCGTTGTAATCTCGGTTATGTGTTTCTGTAAATAGTTTTATTCTTTAATTCCTTGGAATTTAGAGGGTCCTCTGGATAGAAAAATTTTGATTCCATTTTCTTTTAAAACTTCAAACTCTACCTCCGCAGGAAAATCTTTTACTTTAAACTTTGTCTCTGTGCTTGCAATTAATTCATTGGCCGTATTGCCAGCAACCTCTACAAATAGTGTTGAATCTTTGCGAAAAACTTTGGTTTTAAACCCTTCAACCATGTTATAGGTGCCAACATAAGTGTCCAGTACGTCTTCATTTAATACGAGCACTTCATCTTTGTAAATGCTAGCTGCGATATCGTAAGCTATGGTATTGGTGTTTATCACTTTGATTTCACTGATATTTGAAGCTACCAAAATCAGTAAATCGTCCTCAGGGAAGTACATATCTGATGTAGAATATCCAAAAATGAAACCGTTATGAACTATTGAGGTTCGGTTTAATTTCATATCCGGATAAAACCCAAATCCATAAATAGATTTTTCACCACTATTAAGGGTAAATGGAGTCCACGCTTTTATTAATGTTTCCCTTGAAACTACTTTTGAATTCATTAACCCTTCAAACCATTTGGCCAAATCGCCAACAGTGGTATGTATGCCACTGGTGCCCCAAGTTTGGTTCAAGGAATGGTATCTGGCATAAACGATTTTATCATCCTTAAATTCATAACCTGTAGCGAGATTTGGAATGACTTGGCCTTCTGCTGGCACATAAGAGTTTGTCATCTCAAGCGGTTTTAAAATATACTCCTCTATATAGTCTGGGAAAGATTTTCCAGATACTTTTTCTATAATTCGACCAAGAAGCGTAAAGTTGATATTACTGTAGTCATGTTGCTCTCCAGGGCTAAAAAGAATAGTATCTTTTTTGAAGTAGTTAATGACCTCTTCTAAAGATGCCATATACTTTCTGGCATCTGTATTTGCCCATATGGTGTCGGTTTGAGTTCTTAGTCCGGAAGTATGTGATAACAGGTGTTTAATTTTAATCTCATCTCCATTTTCTGTATAACCTGGAATGTAGGTATTGAGATTGTCCTCAAGGGATAATTGGTTCTTTTCAGCAAGTTGAAGTATACTCATGGCGGTAAACTCTTTACTAACGCTAGCTATGTTGAATACATTATTGGTGTTCATGTCTACATTAAGTTCTATGTTGGCCTTACCAAATGCCTTTTTATAGAGGGTTTCTCCCCTTTGTTTTACAAGTACAACCACTCCAGGTCCGTCTATCTTAATGTTGGAATTTACAATACTGTCAATTTGTGATGGAATGGCCTGCGCATAAGAGCTACCGAAAGACAGCAACAGAGCAGCTAAATTTAAGGTCTTAATAAAGTATCTCATAAAATATTTGTGTTAGTTTTAATTCTGTTGGTATTGGTCTACTCAAGGATTTCTATTTTATAAAAGAGGAAACAACGCCAGCCCTACCTTTTGCTGCCTCCCCTTTTCTCTGATTAATAGCCTATTTAATTTCTTTGTATCTGTTTTTTTATGTCTTCTATTTCCGATTTTAAATCCTGTAGTTCGTTATTCTGGTATTCCAATAACTGAATACGTTTGTTCTGATCAACAATAATAGCCTGTTGTTCTTGTATGGCTTTTACTAGTACAGGCATTAAGTCCGAGTAATACACACCCAAACGCTTTGTTGGTATTTTTTTCATTTCGCCTGTCTGCTCATCTTTTTCCCAGAGATGAGAAATCACTACTTCGGGTACTAGCTCTTGTAGCTCTTGGGCAATCAATCCCAATTTTACATCTGGATTTGAGGAATTCTTCCAATTAAAGCTAACAGGATTCATGTTCAAGACCTCTGCGAGGCCATAGGAAATAGTGTTGATATTGGTCTTCTCCCGCCTATCTGAAGTGTTTATGGTGCCATTTACGGCATAAATTGTGCGCCAGCGTTGTGCTGGGTTGCCTATAACATTGGTGTCATCAAATTCTGGTATTAAAGCTGCATTAATCAATAAGGCGTCATTCCCAGCATCGCTGATGGTTTCATCTCCAATACGAAACTCTCCGTTGACGTGCAAAGTAGACTGTGGATTGACAATACCAATCCCTACCCTATTGGTACTGGCATCCATTCTAAAAGTGCCACCATCCATTTCCACATCACCATTGTTGTCTGATTGCAGAAATAGCGTGCTTCCGGTATTTGTAATAATTTCATTGCCATCTAATCTGAGCGAACCAGCAACCTCGAGGGCACCAGATCCAGCAGTACCATTAGCATCAGTAGTCGCTGTGATTTCTGTACGTCCGTTAAGTCTTAATAAATCATTATCGAATTCGCCATAAATAAGGGCATTGTTGGCGTCAGCATCAGAGTTTTCAATATATAATTTGTTGCTTCCTAATTCATTATTACCAGATCCATTTCCAATAAAAATATTGAATGATCCATTGGCATTATTACCTCCTGATTGTTGCCCAATGCCTATATTACTGGAACCGTCTATATTTGAATCCAACGCATTATTTCCTATTGCTATATTACCTGTACCATTGATTTGAGATTCTAAGGCAAATAGACCCAATGCAATTTGAGAACTTCCAGTTGTATTGTTCAGTAGCGTATTAGTTCCTATTCCAATATTTAGAATACCGATAGTATTATTTTGTAGTGCTTGAAAACCTAAGCCAATATTATTTGCCCCTGTAGTATTATTATATAACGCAGAGGCTCCAATAGCCGTATTGTTGTTACCCTCAGTATTTGCACTAAGTGCCAAATGTCCCAATACGGTATTATCGTCTCCAGTGGTATTACTTACTAAAGAATTGAAACCAACAGCAACATTGTTAGACCCGGTAGTATTGGAAAATAAAGATAGGTATCCAATTGCGGTGTTTTGAATTGAGGCCGAGCTATTTCTAAGAGCAGCATGCCCAACGGCAACATTCCAATTACCATTTATATTGCTTCTCATAGCATCAACGCCAATTGCTACATTTTGTCCAGCAGTTGTATTGCTTAATAAAGCGCTGTTCCCTACCGCAACGTTCCAAATCCCTTCTGTATTATTTCGCAAAGCAAAAGTGCCAATACCTACATTATCATAGCCAATGGTATTGCTTTCTAAAGCTTGACGGCCAAAGGCGGAATTGTTGGAACCTGTAGCATTAGCAGCTAAGCTCGAAAAACCAACAGCTGTGTTTCGGTTTCCTGTAGTGTTGTTTAAAAGCGCTAAACTACCTATAGAAACGTTTTCTGAACCTGTCTCATTTCCATTAAGAGATCCATTACCAACTGCAGTATTATTAGTACCACTTGTATTTGAAGCCAATGCACTAGTGCCAATAGCCACATTTCTAGAAGCTGTATTATTTAATAATGCTGTATTGCCAATGGCAATATTGTTAAAACCAGACACATTTGCGGCAAGTGCACCCAAGCCTATACCTATATTTCTGTTATTATCTTCATCATCATTAGCACCAGCACCGATAGATAACCAAGAAGCGGTAGCATGGTTATAATAGTAAAATCCCGGAGTGTTATTTCCAACCGTTGTTGTAAGATATATAAGGATAGCGTCTTGGTCTGCACTAACTCCTGTTGGGAAGGTATCTACTTTAGGTATTAGTATACCGTCTGTTGCCGTTGGAGCTACTTGGTTTGTAGGCCTTATATCCAATTGCGCATTTGGGCTTGTGGTATTGATACCAACTTGCGCCTTCACCGAGTTTATTATCCCGAAGTAAAAAATGGTAATTAAAATGAAACCTTTCATAACTGCTTGAATTTACTTTTTAATAAATTGCGTATTCTTCACAATCTTATTCTTGTCCACTATTTTCAATTCATATATACCCTTGTCCAAAAGCGAGACATTTAAATGGATTTCGGTCCCCTTGAATTTGTCGAGTGCTCCTTTATAGACTTTTTTAGGCATAGGCTAGAATCAAATGGTTTTGAGATTTGTAAAAAACACAATCAAAAGTATTTACAGTTGGCTACGAAGGGTGTAAGGAATGTAACAAATGCTGAAAGCAGTGTAACATTTATGCTAAAAGCATCAGCTTTTATCGCGAAATTCTGATGGAAGCATACCGTAGGTCTCTTTGAAGCACTTGGAAAAATAAGAAGGACTGCTAAATCCAACTTGGTAACCAATTTCACTTATGTTTAGAGATTTATCTTTAAGCAAAACAGAAGCTACCTTAAGGCGTTCTGTTCTGAGGTATTCAGAAGTACTTAATCCAGTTAGTGCTTTGAGTTTTCTGTGTAACTGCATACGGCTCATACCTATGGCTTTGCTAAAATCTTCAGATGAAAAGGTTTCATTGGAAATATTGTTGTCAAGTATTTCTTCAATGCGTTCAAAAAACCGTTGATCAGCAGAATTTAAAGATATGTCCTTGGGCTTTAAGACCACCTCCATGCTATAGCGCTCTCTGAGAGCAATGCGTGAATTCACAAGATTGTTTATTCTGCTTTTAAGAAGTTTTAATTTAAAAGGTTTCAGTATGTAATCATCGGCACCGGTTTCCAAGCCTTGAAATTCAGTTTCCACATCGCCTTTGGCCGTTAGCAAAACTATAGGAATATGGCTTATACGCTCATCTTGCTTAAGCATCTTACAAAATTCAATGCCTGAAAGTTTGGGCATCATAATATCTGAAACCACAATATCTGGAACTGTTTCTAAGGCTAACTGTAGACCCGTTTCACCGTCTTGGGCTTCAATGATAGTATACTGTGTCTCAAAAGCCTCTTTAATAAAGATTCTTATATCTGCATTGTCATCTACAACTAGTAAAATAGGCTTGTCGTCTGTAGGTTGAAGGTCCTCATTAGATATTGGGCTAGATTCCCTCTCTTCTATAGCATTATTTGTTACAATTTCATGAGATTGGAAGGAACCCTTGTCGTAGGGCAAAATCACTTCAAAGGTAATTGTCTTTGCATCGGACTGTGATACGTTAATGTCACCTTTAGCCAAAGTTACCAATTGCTTAACCAAGGCTAATCCGATGCCTGTTCCCGCACTATGGCTATGTACTTCCAAGCGTGAGAAGCGATCGAACATCGACGCTATTTCAGCAGATGTGAAGTGCTGACCCGTATTACTCACTTTTAAGATGAGTCTATTGTTGTTTTGTGAGGCCTTTAAACCGACTTTCTCGTTTTCTTTTGTGTATTTAAAGGCATTAGAGAGGAGGTTTGTGACTATTTTCTCGATAGCATCGACATCAAACCAGCCATTTTCCAAATCATCGATTGCAATACTATAATCAATATGCTTTTCCCTTGCCTTAAATTCGAATGAAGCGGTTATGGACTTTAACAAAGACTTGATATTCGTCTCTGACACCTGTAGCTGCCATTGATTAGCTTCAAGTTTTGAGAGGTCAAGGATTTGATTCACCAAGTCGTGTAAGCGATCGGCATTACGCTGCATTACTTCCAAATCCTTTTTTTCATCTGTATTACTGGCCGATAAATGTTGTTTCTCTAAAGTCCCAAGGATAAGGCTTAAAGGAGTTTTAAACTCATGCGAAATGTTTTGAAAAAAAGTAGTTTTGGCCAAGTCTAATTCCTTTAGTTTTCTATTGGTGCGTTGTCGGTTGCGGTTTAACACAAATAATGAGGATAGGGCAATAATTGAGAAACCAACGATAGACCATAGCAGAATCTTTTGGTTTTTACGTCTGCTTTCTGCAAGTTCATTTTCAGATTTTAGTAGGGCAATTTCCTTTTCCTTTTGTTCGGTTTGATATTTAGCTTCAAGGTCTTTTGTAATCTTAAGATTACGGCGTTGGGTTAACGTGTCATTGACACGCTGTAAATCTTGAGTGAATTTGAAGGCTTGTTCATAATTGTTTTCATTTTTGGAATTATCAACAAGCACTTCATAGATTCGATTTAATTCTTCGAAGCTATTCTGCTCTATTGCTAAAGCCTCAGCTTCCTTGGCTAAAGCATTACTTTCTGAATAGCGTTTAAGTTTGCTTAGAATTTCGGATTGATTGACCAGGGCCAATATTGTTCCCAGCTTGCTTTTTAGCTCCTTATTTAATTCAATGGCTTCTTTACCTGCTTGCAGAGCCTTTTGGTATTGACCGCTTGCCGAATATATACTGCTTTGTACAACTAAAAAACCAGCAACTTGTAATGGATTTTGTCTTTCCTTATGATAATCAACCGCTTCATTGATTAGTGAAATGGCTTCATTATAATTTCCTTTTAGTTTTTGAATTTGTGCCAATTTACCCTTGATGTAGACCTGTTGGTACTTGTCGTTTGCTTCTGTGAAAATGTCTAAGGCTTTAAGCTGATATACTTCGTCCTTTTCATAATCTTCAAGACTTTGATAGACATCACCAATAAAGGAAAGTGTAAATCCCCAGGATTTTTCCTTTTTTGGTAATGAGGCATAAACACTATCTGATTTAAACAAATAACGTAAGGCAGTATCTGTATCTCCATATCCAAGATGATAAATCTTCCCCCTTTGTCCATAGAAGTAAGCCAAATCTTCATAGTACCCACTCTCAATTGCTACTTTTTCACCTTCAATACAATATTGTAGTGCCAGTTCTTCCTTGCCAAATCTGAAATTCTCAGGAACTAGGCGTGCGTAACAAAGGGAAACCAGTCCAAGACGATTACCTAATTCCGCGTATCGTTTAGCCTCTAAATAATTTTTTTGGATAAATGAGTAGGCATCCTCACCAGGTGTTAGAAACAAACCGTAATAACCCGCTAAACTATAATGGTATTTGTGGTACGCAATAGGATAATTGCTTTCTTTCGCAAAATCTAACAGCTCCTTCATGTAATGTTTTAGACTGTCATGGTTGGTCTGGCGATAGAAGGTTATTATTGGCACGTAGGCATAAGTCCTTGTTTTTTCATCCAGACTATTATCTCTTGCTATTTGTCTCAAAGAATCTACATTGACTGTCTGGGCAGGAAGCACACCTGCAAATGAGATAATAAAAATTATGTATATAAATCGCCTCAATACGTGTTTATGTTGTATAAATCTAGGAAAATCTAAAGATATCACCCTTATATTTTCAAAAAGGTTAATGAACGAAAGACCTATAATAATTTTTAACCCTAGGTTTTTCAAGGCTGAATAAATTATCATTATAGAATCAGTCTATTATTAACTTTTAAACTCAAAAATCTTTACTTGATTAGTTACGACATCAAAAAATTCTTAATTCTAAGCTATTATATTAGTCCTTCGTTTTCTTGGTGGTTTTTACATTAAGATTGGTTACCAACTCATCATATTTGGGATGAAGGTTTTTATAGAAAAATGCCAGCTCTAATTCCATTTCATTTTCCAAATCTGTTCAGCTGTGGCCGCCACCTGCTGTTTCAATTAGATAAACATTGGTATAACCTAAGTCCTTAAGACGCTGATGAAATCTTCTGGTTTTTGCTGAATCTGAAATATCATCATTTCGGCTTGTTAATTGTAAAATGGGTGGATAGTCTTTATTGGCTTGTAGTGCGTGTAAAGGGGAGATTTTTTTCATGTAAGCCCATTCTTCCGGAACTTCTGGATCTCCACGTTCTCCAAGTGCACCAGTACCACGTCCGCCCCCTGTACCATTTAGCTCTAGGTCCGGCAAGATTTCAATAGCATTGAGATAATCGAGGCTTTCATTGTTTCTGGCTTCAACCCATTTTAGGTTGTCTTCAGATTCAGGTTCTTGAAGCCATTGGTAATCTTTACGGTTATAGTCTATGTTTTGGGCATGAAGCGAGGAAAGGATTATAAAAATCAAAAAAATTGTGCTGTACATTCTCATAATAGAAACTGTTTAAGTGATTAACAGTTTCAAAAGTAGAACAGATATCGGTTGATGGCTAGCACTATTGTAACACATGAACTAACATATGTAACATTCAATATATAAACCTAATCTATATTTATTTAGAACACATAGCACAGCAATGAGAATTCATAATTGCTCTGGTTTTTAAGCTTTTGAATATTCAATTAAAGTAATGCATGGGCCAAACCATTGAGAATTGCAAATACAATCTATCTATTATTAGAACTGCAACCATGATTGATACAACGACATTAGAATTAAATTATTCGTGTCCAATAAAAAAATTCAATATTAGTCGGTATACCATAATTCAGATAAGACAATTGGTTCCCTGTCGGTCGCATTGTCTATATCCAGAGGGTGCGGGAAAATGGTTTGTGGTGTTTTTTCCACAACTCTATCGTTGCGTATAAAAGTAATCTCTGCCACTGATGGTATCTCAATACCGTTATGCACTTCCAACCTACTCCTATTATTCGGATGAATATGAACACAGACATGATTTTGGAGTAATTTATCAAATGCCGTAGAAGCCAATTTAAAAAACTCCTTGTTCCAAAACTTATGTAGGTTGTGGATTTCTAGCACTATGATTCTAAAGGATTTTAATAAATCGTCCGATGCATTCAATAAGCTCATATACTCTGCTCCTTCAATATCCATCTGCAACAAAAGGTCTTCCTCATTTTTCATGTTATGGCTTTCCACCCATTTGTCTAGTGTGATAAAGGCCTCATTATTATAGCACCCAATAAATTTTTTTAAGAAACTATACTCGGTTTCCGGTAAACTGAGTCTTGGTTTTTCTACCGATTTGTCAGCCAGGAAAATTTTCATGCCCTTGTTATAGCAATCCATCTCAAATTCACTGATTTTATTTACACCCGGCGAAAAACAGGCTACAATACCCTTTAAATCGTCAGGTACTAAATAACCACCATCACGTTTAGGTCCCATACGGATTAAGGGTTTTCCAACATTATAGGGTCTTAACTTTTTGATGAGTTTAATAACTTGGGCGTCCGATACTTTTTCTTCTAGAACATAGTCTTTAGAGAGTAGCGAAACTTTTTGTTCTTTGTTTAGTGTAGAGAGTACTTTTCGTACTGTTTTTCTAATCATGAATAACGATTAATTTGATTGGTTTAGTTAGTTAGATTCAAAAATTCCTCTAAAATAGGGATTTTCCAAAAATTGTAATGAGCATCCCAAAACGACTCTATTTGAAACAAAAATCCCAAACCTATTGGCTTGGGATATTCTATTTAATTTTTAACTTTTAATTATCCTTCAGGATGCATAAAGCGTTGTTTTCCTAACAACTCTTCTTCCGTCTCTACGTGATTTTCATCAGGCACACAGCAATCTACCGGACAGACCGCTGCGCATTGTGGCTCTTCGTGAAAGCCCATACATTCCGTACATTTATCTGGTGCTATGTAGTATACTTCGTCACTTATTGGCTTCTGAGGCTCATCTGCATCAACCTCTTTTCCATTGGGTAAAACTACCTTTCCAGTAAGGCTTGTACCATCTTTGTAGCGCCAATCATCAGCGCCTTCGTATATCGCTGTATTTGGGCACTCGGGCTCGCAAGCACCACAATTAATACATTCGTCTGTTATAATAATTGCCATAACTTTTCTTTTTCTTAACTGTGAAGTGACACGAACCTTTTTAACGGCATAAACCAAGGCCAATCTTCACTACTATTTTTGATTTATTTGCCTACTTTTGCACTTGCAAAGTTAAGGGCTGTAAGACGTTTTACCAAATCATAGATGGAAATACAAGAAAGAATTAACGCATTTTCAAAATTAGGAGCCTTTTTAGGGCAATTTGCCAAAACACCCTACACTAAAAATCCTTCTATTGAAGCAAATGACCTTTTTTTTGATGGGTTTAAACATCAAATAAAACTAGCCCAAGAACACAACGGTTGGTTCAGCACCAATCATTTAAATTTCGCTTTTGATTCATGGTCTAAACAATTGACAAAAAGTAATATTAAGCGTTGGCTATCAAAGTATAACTTCAACACAAATCTAGAGCCCAAAACCGTTGGTGTTATTATGGCGGGAAACATCCCTTTGGTAGGATTCCATGATTTTTTGTCCGTACTACTCTTAGGCCATAAGGTACTTGTTAAGCAAAGCTCCAACGATAGACATCTCCTCCCCTTTTTAGCAAAATATTTGGAAGCCGTAGAGCCTAATTTTAAGGGTAATATTTTATTCACAAATGACAAATTAGATAATTTCGACGCCGTGATTGCCACTGGCAGCAATAATACAGCGCGCTATTTTGAATATTATTTTAAGGACAAACCTTCTATCATTAGAAAAAACAGAAATTCCGTTGCCATTTTAACAGGCACGGAAAGCCAAGAGCAATTAGAGGCACTGGCGAACGATATTTTCAGATATTATGGTTTGGGTTGTAGAAGTGTATCCAAACTTTTTGTTCCCGAATCTTATAATTTTGATGCCTTTTTTAAGGCTGTCTATCCATGGCACGAGGTCATACACGAGAGCAAATACGCCAATAATTACGATTACAACAAAGCGGTCTATCTCATGAGCGAATTTGACCTTTTGGAAAATGGTTTCTTAATGTTAAAGGAAGACAATAGCTATGCCTCTCCAATAGCCACCTTATTTTATGAAACGTATAGCGATACAAATATCTTAAGGCAAAAACTAGAGAGGGATAAAGAGCACATTCAGTGCATTGTAGCCGAAGGTTTTTCAAAAAACGATATCCCGTTTGGAAAAACTCAGCTCCCAGAATTATCGGACTATGCAGATGATGTAGATACTGTTGAATTCCTGTTGAAAATATAAGGCAAAATTTATCGATTCGGTAATATGAAAATCAATTGAATTTACCACCTTTGTAATCGTTTGAAATAAAGAATCAGAATTTTTAAAGATTCTGAAAACCAAAGTCAGTATAAAATGAAAATACACAATTTTAGTGCCGGTCCTTGCGTTCTGCCCAAATCGGTAATGGAAAAAGCTTCAGAGGCAATACTCAATTTTGATGATGGCCTTTCGTTACTGGAAATCTCACACCGCAGTAAACCATTTGTAGATGTTATGGAAAAAGCGAGAGCTTTGGCCCTGGAACTACTTGGATTAGAGGGAAAAGGCTACAAAGCATTGTTTTTACAAGGCGGTGCCAGTACACAATTTTTAATGGTGGCACTAAATTTATTGGAAAAGCGTGCAGGTTATTTAAATACAGGAACCTGGTCTGACAAAGCAATTAAGGAAGCTCGCATATACGACGATATCTACGAAGTAGCGTCCTCCAAAAGCGCTAATTACAATTATATTCCTAAGGGGTACGATATTCCGGAAGAATACGACTATTTTCACTGTACATCCAACAATACCATTTTTGGAACACAAATGAAAAGTTTTCCAAATTGCCCTATCCCAATGGTATGTGATATGAGCAGTGATATTTTTTCGCGTCAATTAGATTTTACGCAATTTGATTTAATATACGCTGGAGCTCAGAAAAATATGGGTCCAGCTGGTACTACTCTTGTTGTTGTAAAAGAAGATATTTTAGGGAAGGTATCGCGCAAAATCCCTTCTATGATGGATTATAAGGTACATATCAACAAAAGTAGCATGTTTAACACACCACCTGTATTTGCGGTGTATGTATCAATGCTTACCCTTGAGTGGTTAAAGGAATTAGGAGGTATTACCGCTATAGAAGAAGAAAACGAGAAAAAGGCACAAATGATATATTCGGAAATTGACCTCAATCCACTGTTTAAAGGCTTTGCCGTTAAAGAAGATCGTTCTACAATGAACGCCACATTTACCTTGGAAAACGAAAATCTAAAGGAAACCTTTGATGCTATGTGGAAAGAAGCAGGAATCAATGGGCTCAACGGTCATAGAAGTGTCGGTGGTTACAGGGCTTCCATGTATAATGCGCTCTCCTTGGACAGTGTAAAAACATTGGTAGAGGTTATGAGTGAATTAGAACGAAAAGCATAAGCCAAGTACTCAAAAGAATTTAAATCGATTTTTTGAAATGAAAATATTAGCAAACGACGGAATTTCGCAAAGTGGAATTACTGCTTTAGAAGCGGCTGGACACGAAGTTATTACAACTAAAGTGGCTCAAGAGCAGCTTCAGAATTACATCAATGATAAAAATATCGCAGTGCTTTTAGTAAGAAGCGCTACAAAAGTGCGCAAGGATATCATTGACAACTGCCCTAATTTAAAGATAATTGGACGTGGTGGCGTTGGCATGGACAATATAGATGTAGAGTATGCACGCAGCAAGGGAATCAAAGTTATTAACACACCAGCCGCATCTTCGCATTCGGTTGCAGAGTTGGTTTTTGCCCACTTTTATGGTTTAGCACGATTTTTACACAATTCTAATCGTGATATGCCATTAGAAGGCGACAAAAACTTTAAAGGTCTCAAAAAAGCCTATGCCAAGGGTGTTGAGCTTAAAGGTAAAACCCTTGGCGTTATAGGTTTTGGTAGAATTGGCCAGGCTACGGCAAAAATAGGCTTAGGTGCCGGAATGAAAGTTGTCGCCTACGATCCTTATATAGAAACTGCAGACTTAACCTTGGATTTCTTCGACGGACAGTCCGTTTCTTTTAAGATTGATACGGTTTCAAAGGAAGCTGTGTTGAAGCAAGCCGATTTCTTGACCCTCCATGTTCCGGCGCAAAAGGATTATATTATTGACGAAAAAGACTTCGATGTAATGAAGGATGGCGTTATCATTGCAAATGCAGCACGTGGTGGTGTTATTAATGAAGTTGCTTTGGTTAAAGCTATTGAAAGTGGTAAAGTAGCAAGAGCTGCATTAGATGTTTTTGAAAAAGAACCGCAACCGGAAGTTCAACTTTTAATGAATTCGGCACTATCCCTGACACCACATACTGGTGCAGCTACAAATGAAGCTCAAGACCGCATAGGTGTAGAGCTTGCCGAGCAAATAAATGCCATACTGAGTTAGAAATACAACAATAAAACATTAAAATTTTAATAGAAAAGTCCTCAATAAAATGAGGACTTTTTTTGTATCTTTTCCCTGAATTATTAATCTTATTTTGTAAAAAAATGAAAGGAATTTTAGATCTTTTAAACAGTGATATGGGCAAATCCATCATCAATGGTGTTTCTGGGACCACGGGCGCTGAGCAAAGTAAAACAAGTAGTGTTTTAACAATGGCCCTGCCGGTTTTGATGAAAGCTATGGAACGTAATGCATCAACACCAGAGGGCGCACAAGGCCTAATGGGAGCTTTATCCAGTAAACACGATGGCAGTATTTTAGACAACTTAAGTGGACTTTTTGATGGTGGTGTTGATAGCGCCGTTAAAACTGATGGGTCCAAAATTTTAAATCATGTGTTGGGCTCTAAACAACAGGGTGTACAACAAGTCATTGGGCAAAAAGCAGGATTGGACGCCAGTACCGTAGCTAACATCATGGAGGTTGCAGCACCAATTCTTATGGGAGTACTAGGGAAAGAAGCACGTCAAAACAATTTGAGTTCTCAAAACGATATAAGTAATCTTTTAGGCGGCATGCTTGGTGGCAATAGTGCTGGCCAAGAACAAAGTTTCTTAGAACAAGTCTTGGATGCAGATGGTGATGGCAGCGTTGTAGATGATGTAGCAGGAATGCTGCTTGGTGGCTCTAAAAAAGGAGGCGGCATAGGTGGCATGCTCGGCGGACTATTTGGAAAATAACCAATATTTTCAAAATCAATATAAGCAGTTCTACCCAAGAACTGCTTTTTTTGTGAATTGTTTCATATACTCATTAGAAAGTTGTGTTCACTAGTTCTAGATTTCAAAACAGTGTTTTTAGTTGTTCTTTTGGAGTAGCAACAATAAGCTGGGAATTAGAACTTATTAATTTAATACCTTTATATTATGAAATATTTTTACGCACCAATTGTAATTATTGCCATCGTCTTGCTGTCTTGCAAGTCCTATGAATCCGCTCAAGTCATTAATCATGACAAACCTAATCCACTAGTTAAAACCGACACTGTAAGGATTAGCAGTGAAGAAACTGATTACGAAATCATAATCATTGAACCAGGATTTAATCAATGGCTCTTAGGTACAGCAAGGCCTAGAGGATATTATTCCCAGCAATTTTTAGAAGGCCGTAATGCTATCTTGGTTCAAAATTGGAATTTAAGACACTATCAGCCCTCAGAATTTGACCCTAATCTATATATGTTACCAATAGATTATGACCCAAGAACTGATTACGGTTATGAAGTCAACTATTTGTTGTATAATTATTTCATTTACTTTCAATTAACCTACGATCAGCGTTTGTCTAGTTTTATTCCTAGAATTTAATGTAATTTTGCAGCGTCAAAATGCTGCTATGAAAAAATTCAAGGAAGATTGGGACATTGAAGAAAATTGGCAACTCCTTTTTCCTGTTCTTGGTCTTTTGGGCTTAGGATACTCGTCTTTCAGATTAAGTAATATCATTTTTAAGGGTTACAGCCTTTTCGTTCTCGTCCTATCTAGTATAATAATTGGTTTTGGTTTATTAAAAATTACACTTTTTATCTTTAAAAAACTGGAAAACAAATGGGTACTCACCTACCGTTGGGAAATGATACGTGTTTTTATAGTGTTTGCGGTAACAGGTAGTTCATCCTTGTTTATAGGAAGGCCTATAATTAAACTGATTGGAATTACTAAAGAAAACTTAAACCCTATCCTTTACTGGATTTTATTTGTTATCATTGGCCTAATTTTTTATCAGATTCTTTTGGTTACTTTCGGTTGGCTGTTTGGTCAGTTTAAGTTCTTCTGGGAATTTGAAAAGAAAATGTTGAAACGAATGGGTTTAAAACGCTTTTTAGATTAATGCGTAACGCTACTTATAAATCTTCAATACAAGGAATAGCTATAGCATTAGTGGTGGCTGTTTTTGCACCATCTGCTGTAAAGTTGGCACATGTCTTTACCCATCATACACATAAGGTTTGTGAGAGCAATGACGCATCAAAAACACATCTTCATGAGCTAGATGTCGACTGCGAGTTTTACAAATTTAAACTCACCAATTCTCATTTTTTCATTCCTAAGTACAAACATGTTCTAGTTCAAAATTTCAAATCTGAACTGGAAGATGCTTGTTATTTATATTTTCTTCCACATCAGCAACTAGTCTCTTATTTGCGAGGCCCACCTATGTTAGCTTAATACACACAAGTTCATTTCGCTAATTTAACCTTTAAACATGTTCCGATATATTGGACTCCTGTTTTTGGTGATAACTGGTTTTAGTTATAGCCAAGACTGTAATTACACATTTTTAGGGGAACTTACAGATTTTCATGATGGAACGCCTATCATCTCTGCAACGGTATATATTAAGGAAAGAGATCGATATACCACCTCTGATTTTGATGGCAAATTCAAAATAGAGAATCTTTGTAAAGGCCCATTAACACTTACTATATCACACATTGGATGCGAGACAAAAACCGTATCCTATAACATTAATGGTGATACCTTTAAGGCTATTGCCTTAGAGCACCATATCGAAGAATTAAGTGAAGTATCTGTAAGTGGCAAAATACAGAGGAATGTCACGGAAACGGCTCAAGAAACTGTAATCAAATCTGAGATATTATCTAAATACAGTGCCTTAAGTCTTGGTGATGCCCTTAAGGAGGTTCCGGGAGTCTCATCCATAAATACAGGTAATTCCATAGTTAAACCAATGATTAATGGTATGCACAGCAGTCGTTTACTTGTTTTAAACAATAATGTGCGTTTGCAAGACCAAGAATGGGGTATTGAACATGCTCCTAGCATAGATATCAATTCGGCTGATCAAATTTCAGTCATAAAAGGTGCTGGAGCCTTAGCCTTTGGTGGCGATGCTGTAGGAGGTGTTATCGTTATTAATCCAAGGCCAACGATTCTTACAGACACACTCTATGGGCAAACAATTCTAGGGGGCCAAACCAATGGAAGAGGCTTTAATTTTAGCTCTAGCTTAAATAAAAGCTTTAAAGGAGGTTGGTATGCCAATGCGCAAGGCTCTTACAAGCAGAACGGCGATTTTGAGGCACCAGAATATAACCTAAGTAATACAGGATTAAAATCAGGAGGTTTCACTTTTAAAGGAGGCAAACGAAAATTTGAATCTGGTTTTGAGGTGTTCTATAGTTATCTCAATAATACAATAGGAATATTAAGGGCTGCTCATATAGGTAATATCACCGATTTGGTCGATGCTATTAATAGTCAGCAGCCAGCTGTAATTAATGATTTTACCTATGACATTGTCTCGCCAAGACAAGAGATAACACACCATTTGGTTAAGGCGCAATACTATAAACGCTTTAAAAACTTTGGTAAGGTTAATGTGCAGTATGATTATCAGAATAATCAACGGTTTGAATTTGATGTTCGTGTTGGTGATGACCGAAACAAACCTGCCATAGATCTAAATCTACAGACCCATACTGTTTTGTTTGATGTGAACTTGGATTCTAATCAGGATTATAATATTGACTTCGGTGTCATGGGTAGGTATCAAAACAATTTTGCTAATCCTGAAACTGGAGTAAGACGTTTAATACCTGACTACGACAAATACGATTTCGGATCTTACATTACAACGTCATATTCAGTAAATGAAAATCTTTTATTGGATGCTGGCATTCGGTATGATTTTAATCGCATAGATGCTTTAAAGTTTTATAGAAAAAGCCGTTGGGAAGAACTTGGCTATGATGTAGACTTTGCTGACATTGTTATTGAGGATATTGGCACGCAATTACTCACAAATCCTGTGTTTAATTTTCATAACATTTCAGCTTCTGCTGGGATAAGAGTCGACCTCAATGAGCATAGCTACATTATTGGCAATTATAGTTTAGCCAACAGACCTCCCAATCCGTCAGAATTGTTTAGTGAAGGGCTCCACCACTCTGCTGCTCGCATAGAACTGGGAGATTTAAGGCTTGGGCAAGAACTATCACACCGTGTGGCATTGAGCTATTCCTATACCAAAAGCAACTTTAATATCCTTTTGGAAGGATTTTACAATAGAATCAATGACTTTATTTACATTGAACCTTTTGGTGTAGAGCAAACCATACGTGGCGCCTTTCCTGTTTGGAACTATGTTCAATCTGATTCGGAGCTATATGGCATAGATTTAAATGCAGCTTATAACATTACAGAGCATTTGAACTTACGAAATAAGTCAGCCTTTATAATTGGTAATGATTTAGGTCGTAGTCGTCCTCTTATTGATATTCCTGCATTTACAACCGAGAATACACTTAGTTATACAAATTCTAAATGGAATGGTTTTTCCCTCGGACTTACCAGTCAATTAGTGTTGGAACAAACGCGATTCCCTGACAATAATTTCACCGTGTTCATACCGTCCAGAAATGAAACTGTACTTGTAGATATAAGCACACCGCCACCAGCATATCACCTCATGCACCTTTACGGCGAAATGACCTTTAACGCTTTCAAAGCTTCTGATATAAAAGTAGCATTGAGCCTCAATAATATATTTGATACGCAGTACCGATCTTATCTTAATAGACTGCGCTATTTTGCTGATGATGTAGGAAGAAACATCTTATTACAAATACAACTCAATTATTAATACAATTAATTTTTTATATGAATCTCAATAATTATTTAAATAACCAAGTAAAAACAATTAATACCATGAAAACAATTAAATTACTCAGTTTGGCATTGCTATTTAGTATTGCCTTTACATCATGTTCAGATGACGATGATGCACCAATTCCAGTAAATGAGGAAGAGGTTATTACAACTTTAAGATTAACCTTAACACCTCAAGGTGGCGGAAACCCTGTAGTCTTTGAGTCTAGAGACCTCGATGGTGATGGTCCAGATGCGCCAATAGTTACAACAGGGACTTTAAGCGTGAATACGGTTTATAATGGAAGTGTTGAAGTATTGAACGAATTGGAAGACCCAATCGAAAACAAAACTACTGAAATTGCCGAAGAAGATGATGAGCATCAATTCTTCTTCCAATATACAGGTGGAGTTGGTCCAACTATAGTTTATAACGATCAGGATGCTAACGGAAACCCTATAGGTTTAGATATTACCTTAACCACAGATGCCAATGGGTCTACCAATACTTTAACGGTTATCCTATTGCATGAGCCAGACAAAGATGCACCAGGAGTTAGCGACGGTGACCCTACAAATGCAGGTGGTGAAACCGATATTGAAGTAACATTTAATTTTGCAGTTATTTAATATTGTTTAAGTCATTCTTTATATAAAATAGCCCTCGTTTTGAGGGCTATTTTACGTTTTGGGCACTGTCTGTTCAGTCTTAAAAACATAAGTATACAACCACATTAACGTAAATGTTGGAATTACATCTAGCATAGGCAACGCCTCTTCAATAAAAGAAATTACCGCAGCAACTTTGCCTTCTTTGCCTTTATACAGCTTTGTCATAACGTAGGCCGATAAAGGAGCCCATACAAAATCAAAAGCAGGAAACAAAAAAGAAACGTAACCTAGACCGTCGCACAGTAAGCTTATGGCTAATTTTTTGTATTTATTCATAAAAAGATATTTCTTTTATATCGAAGTTAAGAAAAGCCTCTTTTGTTTACCCTGCAAAGATACATTTAGTTTTAACGTTTAGTTAAGAGCGGACTTTAGTTCTTCAACGTAGTTTTGCACGAGTAAAAAAACGAACTCCAATTTACCCGTTTTCTATCATAAGGCCACTAATAAATATTAAAGTATGGCATAAAATTATGTTTTTATGTCTCATTGTTTTCTGCTGTGGCATTTCTACCTATGGCCAAGAGAAAAAGACATTGGAAGCCAAAAGAACACAAACACCTCCCAAAATTGATGGCATACTTAATGATGAAGCTTGGCAAAATGCAGATATAGCTACTGGTTTCATTCAGTTTGAGCCAGATATAGGAAATACGAGACCGTTTGAAGAGCGTACCGAAGTAAAGATTAGTTTTGACGATAAAGCCATTTATGTTGGGGCCTACCTCTATGATGACCCCAAGAGCATTATGAAACAGCTTACCGCCAGAGATAATTTTGGGCAGGCTGATTTTTTCATGGTGGTACTTAACCCTAACAATGATTCCCAAAACGACACACAGTTCACAGTATTTAGTTCTGGTCAGCAAGTGGATGCCATTGCCAATCCTAGTATAGGCACGGACCGAAGTTGGAATGCCGTTTGGCGCAGTGCCGTTAAAATTGTTGAAGATGGATGGATTGTAGAAATGGAGATTCCCTATAGAACTTTACGATTCCCAGAACAGGAAAGACCTATTTGGGGTTTACAACTTCATAGAAACTTTAGAAGAGAACGGTCCCAATACAGCTGGAATGCCATTGATCCCACCAAAGGAAATGTTGGACTTTACCATGGTGAGTTAAGAGGTCTTAATAATTTAAAACCACCAGTTCGTTTAAACCTTTACCCCTTCGCTACTGGGATTGTAGATAATTTTGACAACGAAACCACAACAGACCTTACCTTTGGTATGGATGTGAAATATGGCATAAGCGATAACTTCACTTTAGATGCTACGCTCGTGCCAGATTTTAGTCAGGCGGGTTTTGATAACATTGTACTCAACTTAGGTCCCTTTGAACAAACCTTTAGAGAACAACGTCAATTTTTTACTGAAGGTGTAGATTTATTTTCGAAAGGTGGCCTTTTCTTTTCTAGGCGTGTCGGTAATGGTCCAACTGGTGATGTAGACCTAAATGACAATGAGGAGGCTAACGTACCAGATGAAGTCAAGGTTCTTAATGCCGTCAAAGTTTCTGGACGAACCAAAAAAGGATTGGGAGTTGGATTCTTTAATGCGATAACGGAAAAGACCAATGCTGTTATTACGGATACCCTCACAGGTGAGCAGCGCCAGCAAGTTGTAGAGCCATTTGCCAATTACAATATTCTCGTTGTCGATCAGCAGTTTAATGGAAACTCGGCAGTGAGTTTAATCAATACCAACGTAACCCGTGAAGGTGGTTTTAGAGATGGAAACGCCACAGCTTTAGTTGCCAATATCGTAAATCGAAGAAACACCTACCGTATTGATACGGAGCTAAGAATGAGTAATGTAAATTACGTAGACTCTGGTTGGGAAGCTGGGTTTAGCAGTTTCCTAAGAGTGGGAAAGGTTCATGGCAATCTGCGCTACAGTTTTGACCACCGCTTTGCAGATACAAAGTACAACATAAATGATTTGGGCTTAAATCTTAGAAATAATCAAAATGATTTTGGTGGTGATATTTCCTATCAAATATTTGAGCCTCAAGGAAAGCTTAACAGTTATAGGGTAAATGCTTTTATAAATTACAGACGCTTAGTAGACCCTAATAGATTTGCCCGTTTCAATATTGGTGGTGGTTACAGAGCAACAACTACAAAACTGGATTCCTATGGGCTAAGACTCAATATAGAGCCAGGAAAACAATATGATTTTTTTGAGTCGAGAGATGGAAGGCCATTTATATTCGAAAACACAGTAAGCACAGGTGGTTGGATTTCTTCCAACTATAACCGCATATTTGCTATAGATTTACGGGCAAATGTTGAAACATTGTTTGAACAAGGACGGGATTATTTTGGCTATGATTTTGAAATTGAACCACGGGTCAGAGCCAGTGACAAACTGTTATTGAGATACGGTTTTAATTTTGATTTTAGAAACGGTGACCGTGGTTATGCTACACAAGAGAACGATGAACCTATCTTTGGAGAACGTAATAGGCAGCGCGTTACCAACACCTTGTCCGGGAACTATAATTTCAACCCTTTTCACTCCCTCTCTTTAACCTTTAGGCATTATTGGGACACCGTTATATATGATGAACAACTTTTTACGCTTTTGGATAATGGACGTTTAACCACAGATTCTGGTTACACCGTTTCCAATGTAAGCGATAATCCAAATATTAATTTCAGTACCTGGAATATTGATTTGAGCTATTCTTGGCAATTTGTTCAAGGTAGTTTTCTTACCGTTCTTTATAGAAATCAGCTATTCAATAATGGTGAAAATATAGATGACAATTTTAATGAAAGTCTAGATCTGCTTTTTGCACAACCCGTGCAACATACCGTATCTGTTCGTTTGCAGTATTTTATAGATTGGCGTGGTATAAGTTCTATATTCAAGGGAAATAAAAGGTCATCCTAATTGCGCATTAACACTTTTAATACTATTTTCACTTCCTGATGGGAGTAATAATAGAAGCAAAAAATATTCATAAGTCTTATGGAGACTTAGAAGTCTTAAAAGGCGTAGATATCACAATTTCAGAAAGTGATATAATCTCAATTGTAGGGCCCTCCGGAGCGGGAAAAACCACCCTCTTACAGATTTTGGGAACCTTGGACAAACCTGATAGTACTTCAAATACTCAATTGGTAATTGATGGTGTTTCCGTTGAAAAAATGAATGACAAGGCCTTGGCAAAATTCAGAAATCAGAAAATTGGTTTTATATTTCAATTCCATCAGTTACTGCCTGAATTTACAGCTTTAGAAAATGTATGTATACCAGCTTTTATAAATAAATCTTCCGTCTCAAAGGCCGAGAAAAAAGCTAAGGAACTTTTAGATTATTTGGGCTTATCTAAACGCTATCACCATAAACCGAATAGTTTGTCTGGAGGAGAACAGCAACGCGTTGCCGTAGCAAGAGCCCTTATGAATGACCCTAAAATCATTTTTGCCGATGAGCCCTCTGGCAACTTGGATAGCGAATCTGCAGAACAATTACATCGGTTATTCTTTAAACTTCGTGATGAGTTTAAACAAACCTTCGTTATCGTTACCCACAATAGGGAGTTAGCCGATATGGCGGACAAAAAATTGACCATGATCGATGGTAAAATTTCACACAAAACTTTTTAAAGGTAAAGCGGTTGGTTTTGCTTGCATAGTTATTATAACCGTCATTTTTTTAGGTTCCAACTGGTCCTTTGCCCAAAAAATGAGACCCTATGATAAGGAAAGGCAAATTCAACATGCTCGACTTAAAGGATACGATTCTACCTATAGAGTCAATTATTTTGAAAACATAATTATAAAATCATTTTTTACAGCCAACACTAACCGCTTTCAAGCCCAATCTCCAAGTGGTGAGACGCTTCTAGAATTAGAACCCTTGGGAGAATATTTTTTGGGCGTTTCATTCGACTATAAATGGATTGCTTTGGAAGTGTCATGGTCTCCAAGTTTTTTAATTAACGCAAGTGACCAGATTGCCGAAAATGCCACCTCGCTAAGTACTAGTCTAAATTTTTTCTATTCCGATCAGTGGCGACAAGAACTGGAATACACGTATGTAAAAGGATTTAGAAATAATGTCTCAAATGAATTAACAGAAGGTATAGATTTTAGCAATACGGAGTTAAACTTATTTCGCGGAAGTACTTTTTTTATTGTTAATCCCAACTTTTCTTTTAGAGCGTATTATGCCCAAACAGAACGGCAACTCAAAAGCGCAGGTAGCCTCATACCTAGGCTTATGTACTCCTATGGCATTACACAGCCCAATTTGGATATAGCAAATCTACAAGGACCATCGCTCTCAAAAATTCAGAGTTTTGATGTCATTGGTCAGCTGGGCTACATGCATACCTTTGTATATAAAAGCAAGTGGTTTGCAACGATTGGCTTACACTTCGGTGTTGGGTACAATAACTCAACATATGTTAGAACTGGTATTGAAAATGAAACTTTTGACGCCTTGTTCTTTTCGGCGGAAGCAGAAGCGGCACTGGGCTATAATGCGTATCGTTGGTTTTTTGGATTGTCGGGAAATTTTAGAAATTACAATAACAACAACAACGAATCCGATCAATTAAGTAGAAACTTTTCCTTTTTCAGTGTTCACTTGGGTTATCGATTTAATGATAACAAACCAATGCGTAAATTTTTTGGGTGGTTTGAAGACACCTTTGGCTTTTAATGGTAATAGCCATATCTCAAAATTTACCCTTTAACAAACATTATACACCACAGGATTTCATTAAATTTGTATTCACTGTAAATCAAAAACAATGTCATATAGAATAGAAAAGGATACCATGGGCGAAGTAAAGGTACCCTCGGATAAATTATGGGGCGCCCAGACAGAACGATCTCGCAATAATTTCAAGATAGGAGCACCAGCTTCAATGCCTTTGGAAATAGTATATGGTTTTGCATATCTTAAAAAAGCTGCAGCGTACGCCAATTGTGAATTAGGCGTTTTGGACAAGGATAAACGAGACCTTATAGCAACTGTTTGTGATGAAATTCTTGATGGTAAACACGATGATCAATTTCCATTGGTGATTTGGCAAACAGGCTCTGGAACACAGAGCAATATGAATGTTAATGAAGTTATTGCAAACAGAGCACATCAAATAGCTGGAAAAGTTATTGGAGAAGGTGAAAAAACGATACAGCCTAATGACGATGTTAACAAATCCCAATCATCTAATGATACCTTCCCAACGGGAATGCACATTGCGGCCTACAAAAAAATTGTGGAAACGACTATTCCTGGGATTATCCAACTGCGCAATACACTTCACAAAAAATCCATAGAATTTAGAGACGTTGTTAAAATAGGACGAACGCACCTTATGGACGCAACACCGTTAACACTAGGCCAAGAATTTTCTGGATATGTATCTCAATTAGATCACGGTTTAAAAGCTTTAGAGTCAACCTTGGCTCATCTAAGTGAGTTGGCATTAGGTGGTACCGCCGTAGGTACTGGCCTTAACACTCCAGAAGGTTATGATGTATTGGTTGCCAAATACATAAGTGAATTTACAGAACTTCCTTTTGTAACAGCCCAGAACAAATTTGAAGCCTTAGCAGCGCACGATGCTATTGTGGAGACCCACGGTGCATTGAAACAACTTGCCGTATCACTAAATAAAATTGCTAACGACATAAGAATGATGGCTTCTGGTCCACGATCTGGTATCGGAGAAATTATTATTCCTGCCAATGAGCCTGGTAGCTCCATAATGCCAGGAAAGGTAAACCCAACGCAGTGTGAAGCCCTAACGATGGTTTGTGCTCAAGTTATGGGTAACGACGTTGCCATTTCCGTTGGTGGAACGCAAGGCCACTACGAGCTTAATGTATTTAAACCAGTTATGGCCGCCAACTTATTACAATCTGCACAGCTATTAGGTGATGCCTGTGTTAGTTTTGACGTTAATTGTGCCGTTGGCATAGAACCAAACCACGACGTTATTAAACAGTTATTGAACAACTCGTTGATGTTGGTCACTGCTTTAAACACAAAAATCGGTTATTACAAAGCCGCTGAAATAGCCAATACAGCACACAAAAATGGCACGACACTACGAGAAGAAGCCATAAACTTGGGCTACGTTACACCAGAGGAGTATGACGAATGGGTAAAACCTGAAGATATGGTGGGAAGTTTGAAGTAATAGGAGTTGACAAAAAATCCAAAAAGCGCTTATACATTTTGTAATAGCGCTTTTTTTTATTCAAAAAAAGTACAATCTTTACGTAAACGCTGATTCATGTCCATACTTATAAAAAACATCAAGCAATTAATTCAGGTGCACGAAACCAATGTGACCATTGTAAAGGGCGACGCCATGAAGCAACTGCCAATACTAGAAAATGCTTACCTCTATATTGAAAATGATACCATTATTGAATATGGTACTATGGACAACTGTGAAGGATTTGAGCCTGAAACTATAATTGATGCCACAGGTAAAGTCGTTTTGCCTTCTTGGTGCGATTCCCATACGCATTTGGTCTATTCTGGAAATCGAGTCGGGGAATTTGTGGATCGCATAAATGGACTCAGCTACGAAGACATCGCCAAGAAAGGTGGAGGTATTTTGAATTCGGCTAAAACCCTGCAAAATACTTCTGAAGATACCATATATGAACAGTCACTTAATCGCTTGAACGACCTCATTGC
>CAZGDG010000001.1:13906-21464 GCA_964524415.1 uncultured Flavobacteriaceae bacterium | reverse complement strand
TGTGAAAAAGGGTATTTTAATTTAGAAGAAACAGAGCGCATACTTAAAGCAGCAGAGGTTTATGGTTTGGTGCCTAAAATACATGTAAATCAATTTAATATTCTTGGAGGCGTAGCTCTTGGTGTAAATTACAATGCAAAATCTGTAGATCATTTGGAGCTACTGAATAAAGAAGACATAAAAGCCCTTAAAGGTAGTGAGACCATGCCAGTAGCACTGCCTAACTGCTCGTTTTTTCTTGGTATACCATACACGCCAGCGCGAGAAATAATTGATAGCGGGCTACCACTGGCCATTGCGTCAGATTTTAATCCAGGTTCTGCACCAAGCGGTAATATGTCTTTTGTGGTGAGTACTGCATGCATTAAACTAAGGTTAACACCAGAAGAAGCTATTAATGCTGCAACCATAAATGGTGCTTATGCTATGGGAATTAGTAATATGTACGGGAGCATAACAAGAGGCAAAAAAGCTAATGTCTTAATCACCAAACCCTTAAATGATTACCGTGACATTCCTTATTACTTTGCCCATAATCCCATAGAACAAGTCATTATTAACGGTCAATTGTGGCCATAAAAAAAACCGTGAGCTTATTGCCCACGGCTTTTGTGCTACACTATATTTGAGAAATTATCTCAGTTCAAATTCTGAAGTTGATATGAGTTCCTTTTCATTAAAGACGTTAACTGTATAGCGCCCTTTTTCAAATTTATCGTCACCTCTAGAAATGTACTCACAAATATTAAGATTCCTGTTTTCATAATTGAACCTACTAATCAAACTATAGTTAAGAACCTGATCGTCAAATTGAATCTGGTTGTTGGTTCCTAACACATTGTTTTTTGGATCGATGACTTGGACATAAAGCTCCTTATCTCCCGCTTCGGCCAAGTTATTTTTTGCGACCGTGAAGCACACTTTTATTTTATCGCTTCGTCTCGCGCGCTCCGTTGGGATTTGTTTGCCACTGCTCCTTTCTATCACACCCATGCCTTTTAGACCAACGGTTTGTAAAGTAGCGGCATCTTCGACCACATTGGCTAATTCGGTGTTCTGCACCAATAAGGAATCTGTAAACATAGTACGTTCTTCAAGTTGAACTTGTGTACTATCTAAAGTTGTTGCCAAAAGTTCATTTTCTACTTTTAGTCTATCATTTTCTGCTAACAACTCATCCATCTCTTCTTGTAGAGCTAAATACTTTTTCTTGTAGCGCCATAAACTATTGACACTGTTCTGAGATATTTTAAGAGAGTCCATTAATCCTTGAATGCGTTCTCTTGCTTCGATTAAGTCCTGATTAGCAACTTCGTTTTGTGCGATAGCCTCGTCATACTGTTTGGCCATGTTGTTAAGGTCATTCATTACCTGTTGTTTTTCATTAACCAACACACGCTCAGTTTCCTGTTTATCACTGTAAAGTTTTGATGCATAAAAAGCAGTACCTAAAAATAAGACCAATAGAATACCGAGACCTACCTTTAAGCCGATATTTGAGTTCTTTGAATCTTCCATAATGAGTGTTTTAAATAAATTTTTAATTTCTGTTTTCTAAGGGTTAGAAAATAAAACCTAATTTTACTTTAAATCTGTAACCAAATGCAATATCTCAATGTATTCACTTCACAAGATCGCGATACCATTGTAAAAGCGCGTAAAGGAGAATCAAAATTTGGAGAACATATTCAATTATTACCTAACCTCAATAACATATACGATTCTTTAGAAGATTTAGACGTTCGTTATGTGATTTTTGGAATTAAAGATGATATAGGAGTATTTGCAAACCACGGAAAATCAGGGACTTCTGGGACTTGGGATGTTGCAATAAAATATTTGTTAAATGTACAGTCTAATACATCTACCAAAGCAAATGAGGTAGCAATATTAGGTCATTTAGATTATACAGATGTCTTTCAAAACATACTTAAGTCTATTAAATCCGCTAAAAAGCAAATTGCAAAAGCACGTAGTTTTGTTGAAGAGATAGACAAAGATGTATCCTTTTTGGTAAGTACTATAGTAAAGGCTGGTAAAATTCCTATCATTATAGGTGGTGGACATAATAATAGTTACGGCAATATTAAAGGCGCTTCTTTAGCACTTAACAAAAAGATAAGTGCCGTGAATTTTGATGCGCATTCAGACTTTAGGCCAGAAGAAGGCCGTCATAGCGGAAATGGTTTCAGTTATGCTTATGCTGAAGGATTCTTAAAGCGCTATTTTGTTTTTGGACTTCATGAAAACTATACATCTGATAAGCTTTTTAAAACCATCAATAAGCTAAAAGATATACAATATATCACTTATGAAGATTTATGTGTTAGACAACGTATAACTTTTAACCAAGCCCTAATTGAAGCCGAAAAACACGTTTACGACAGGTATTTTGGACTTGAACTAGATTGTGATGCAATAGCCAACATTCCTAGCTCTGCCGCTACACCTTCTGGATTTACCACACTGCAAGCCCGTCAATTTATCACGTTTTTCGCCTCACAAAGTAACGTGGTGTATCTTCACATCTGCGAAGCTATTCCGAAGAAAAAATCAATTCAAACCATAGGAAAGCTCCATGCTTATTTTATCACCGATTTTATAAAGGCCAATAGCTAGAGGACCTAAATTTTAAATTCTGATTTTAAATACGCAAAACTAAGATCTATCGAATCAAAAATTTGTGATTTAGGAATTAAATCTGGCACAATATCTATGGAAATCAATTTATCCAAAGGTTGTTGTTGCACGCATGTAAGGACAACTTTTACACCTCTTTTCTCCAAATCCAAAACAGCATTCTCTAAAGCATAAAGACCTGATTGGTCTATATATGGCACTCTATCCATCCTAATGATAAGCGCTTTTACATCGTCTGGAATATTCTTTATTTCATCTTGAAAATGAGAGGTGAAACCAAAAAATAAAGGACCGTACAGATGTTTAATATATACTTTGTCCTTGTAGGCCTCATAGAACTCTTTTTCATCTTGCCATGGTTTTTCACCATCAAATCCGGCTAATGTTCCAACGTTAAGACCTTCTTCACTAATATCGCTTGAACGCTTCATAAACAAAAGGGATGCCAGTAACAAACCAACGCCTACTGCTTGGATAAGGCTACCAAAGGTGGTCATAAGCAAAACAATAATCAAAACTATAGCATCTGCTCTGGGTACTCTTAATAGGTGTTTTAAACCTTTAGTATCTACAATTTTAAACCCGATTGGAATAAGTAAACCAGCTAAGACAGATAAAGGAATATACCCTGCCAATTTCCCTAATCCTAGTAAAACAGCTAAAAGAACGAGACCATGGATGGTACCTGAGACACGCGTTCTACCACCAGAATTAATATTAACAACTGTACCTTTTGTAGCACCAGCGCCTGGAATACCACCAAAAATTGCAGCGATGGCGTTACCAATACCTTGTCCAATAAGCTCACGATTGCTGTTATGTTTTGTTTTAGTCATATTATCAGCTATCACTGAAGTCAATAATGAATCAATAGAACCAAGGACAGCTAAGATGGTAGCATATTCACCGATTAGAATAAAAGCACTTGAATCTATGGCAAGTATACCGTTTAATTGCAAGCTTGGCAAACCAGATGGTATTTCTCCTATTATAGGGACATCCCAATTAAGAAAATATCCCACAATAGTTGCAATTATCAAGGCAACCAAGGCACTTGGTATAACTTTAGTGAGGTATGGAAATACATAATAAATGAGAACAGTTAAGCCTCCCAGCGCAAGGGCTTGCCAATTAAACTCAGAAAAGAGCCTTGGTAAATCTTGCATTACTAACCAGGTGGATTTGGCTGATGTTAGACCTACAAAAGGGAAAATTTGGAGAATAACTATTATAAGACCTACACCACTCATAAACCCAGAAACCACTGGATATGGAAAATATTTAACATATCCTGCAATATTGATAAGACCAAAAACGATCTGAAATAGTCCTCCTAATAAAAATGTGGCCACGATAATTGCCATGGCGCTTTCTAAACTTCCCGTCATTTCTATAGCGCTCGCCACTAACGCAGCTGATACCACGGTCATTGGGCCAGTAGGACCACTAGCTTGTGTTGCTGTACCACCAAAAATTGCTGCAAATATTCCCACTGCAATAGCGCCATATAAACCAGCAATTGCACCTAACCCAGATTGAACACCAAATGCTAGTGCCAAGGGAAGTGCCACCACACCAGCTACAAGTCCTCCTGTAAGATCTCCCTTTAAATATTTGAGATCATAAAATTTAGTCAACATAAGATAAATTTAGAGAGTTAAAAAGATTATAAGAATTCTACCTCTCCGGTGTCCATGTCATAAACCCCTCCGATGATTTTAATCTCACCTTTATCTTCCATGTCCTTCAAAATAGGACTATTATTTCTTATGTCTTGAATCGTCTTCTTCACATTTTCCTCGCATACCATATGAACAAATTCAGGGTTTTTAGAGGATTTATCACCTTCATAGTTACTTAATTGTTCTACAACGGGTCTAATTTTAGTGAGCATGGCAGTGATATTACCAAGTTTTACGTCATCAACCGCTGCCTTTACAGCACCGCAGTGCTCGTGACCAAGAACCAAAATTAATTTAGAGCCTGCGACTTTGCATCCAAATTCCATACTACCTAAAATATCTTCATTTACAAAGTTACCAGCGACACGTGCCACAAATAAATCTCCAATACCTTTATCAAAAACATCCTCAACAGGTATTCTACTATCTAAACAAGACAGCACAACAGCCTTAGGATACTGTCCGTTTGTGGCTTTTCTTATTTGAGCTGTATGGTCTCTTGCCGTTAAATCATTGTTGACAAACCGTTTATTACCTTCCTTTAAGCTTTTAATGACATCGTCTGGTGTGAGTTTTGCTTGTTCCTCTGCAGTTAAGACTTTTTCTACAAGAGGTCTTATCTCAATATCGCTTCCTTTATCTGGTGAATACGTTAATTTTGAATGTTTAGCCATGGTATCTGAGTGTTTTAAAGTTGTTAATAGCTGACTAAAAATAACTCCCCCTGCTTGGAAATCAAATTATTTGAAATATCAAAACTAAAATTTAACGCAATTTTAAGATTGTAAGTGCTTTGTCTAGAATGAACTAATTCGTAGAACGCATTTTAATTTTCAAGCGATTTAAGTGAATCGAGCTTACGTTGAAGGGTTTCTATCATTTTTGATTTATCATCCTGGTTTGGAACTGACTTTAATGAATCCTTAATTCTGCTTCTGAGATCAGGGTCTTTAGGTTCTTCTTGATAGTAATAACCTATGCCTTCACTAGCGCGCCAAGCTTCATTTAATTGATCATAAACTGTCTTATCCCATTGACTAGGGTGTTTTACATCGATCCAAATAACATCTCTGTACTCGCTGTCAATAAGCACTAGGTCTGGCGTTGCAGAACCATCGAATTGTTGTGCATTGGTTCTACTAATGGTAGAAACGGTCCCTAAGAAAAACATACGCTTACGGCCTGCTATATCCTTTATATAAGGCCTAAACTCTACAGGAGAGTTAGCTTCCCAATCATATTCTTTTCTAGACTCCTTAACCTTTAAAGGCATTGCCGATACGCCTGCGTATCCCTGCTTTTTTGATGCATGATCATAATAATATAAGACCTTACTACCATCAGCAGGCACAAAAACACTAAAACTCAAGCTAGTGCGCTCCTCGCCTACTGGTTCTAAACCAAACCAATGGTAAAGCCCACTGTAAGCGTTTGTATTAGTTCCAGAAAAATCAAAATCCGTGACATAAGGCTGCTGGTTTTGATCTTTTGGCATTACTGGAATTTTAACGGCAGTTTCCATATTCCATGGTAAGGGGTCACTAAAACCTCCAAGGAATTTAAGGGACTCTGCCTGTAATTGAGATACTTTCTCGGATAATGTGTTTTGCTTGGTTAAAAATGGATAATTCTTAATATCCTCTGGACTCACAAAAGTACCCTTCCCAATCAAAACGCGTTCTATGTAATCTTTAAAATCATGAGGTCCGTTTTCAATAATCATAACACCACCAAAAGTGGGATAGGGAAAAAAGAATCCCTTCCACTTAATAAGACTAACAACTTGAACCCACTCATTATCGTCATTTTTCATGTAAAACGTATCACTAGGTTCGTAGTTGAATAACATCCAAGGATTGAAACGCTGAACTACAGCGTTGTATGTATTTCGACTAAATTTTAGCGATTCACCTATAGAAAACACAACAGGAATTCGATTTTCATTAGAGAATCTTGGAAAGGGAGTTGTACTGCTTACTGAGAAAACTTCTTCCGTATTATCGCTAATGCGCTGCATGATATATTTTTCACTAGGCTGAATAGCCATAGTCCACTTATTTTCTCTGTCAATTCTTACCAAATGTGGTAGTGAAACATCTTTGGTCTCCCCAACACTTTCATTGGCCATAGAAAATATATTTCTTAAAGGTTGAATGCGCTCGTTTTGCGTTAGTGGTAACTCGTTTATTTCAATTTTATTTAAATCGTTAAACACGTTGTAGGTTTTCATGTAATCGTAAAGTTGTAAATGCCAACCAACCCAATATAAAAGGCCAAAAAAAGCGATTAGCAAACCTAAAATTCCCAATCGTTTTCCTGTACTCGGTGTACTTCTAAAACGTCTGAGTCCTAACACTAGAAAAATGGTGCTAACAGCAATTACGAAAAAGAATTTTCTTAGAAACAATAGGGCTGGTTGATAATCATCCCTAAAAAAGAACAACACCAAAAGGAGGCCCAAAGCCGCTAATATGGTTATTCGCTTTTGTCGCTTGCCTTTATTCCAATACCTTTTTATCATATATTTTATTAAAGAATTATTACATTAAGCCTTTGTCTTTGAGACGCTCACGAGCACTTTTCTTATCCTGCTCTGAGGAAGGCTTAGGTTCAATTTCTTCCTTGGCTCTTTCAACAGATTTATTATCTGAATTCTTTAAATCGTCCAGAAAGTCTTTTCCTTTATCAACCGCGTCTTCTACTAAATCCCCTATGCTGCCACTCTTTTCCTCAACAACCTCGCTTGTTTTAATAACAAAACTCGCTAGATACGTACCTAATAGTGCTCCAACGGCAAAGGATGCAAAAGCAGACACACCGTTATAGCTGGCAAACACAGAAATTGGTGTTAAAAACTCTAAAATGAGTGCAGCAACCAAAACCAGGGCTACCACAAAAATCAATCTTGGAATAAAAGCCTGTTTGTAAACAAAGCCTTTAGGATTGTTTGGGTGCATTTGAAGTTCTTTGCTATTCACGATTTTATTTAAGAAACGATAGGCGCCATTACCATTAGATTCTCTCCAGTACAAGAAAACCCCAAATAATATTGCCACTAAAAAAATAACCAATTCTATGCCCATGATTGCTACTTAGTTTCTTATAAAGTTAGTCTATTAAAGTTAAATATTGTTACTAATCTGCTCTATTACCCATTCTCGGAATGAATCGTCCCAAGTCTCGTAGTTTTTGTAAAACTGTTCTTTATCATACCAATACAAGAATAAAACATCCTT
>CAZGDG010000001.1:5339-13806 GCA_964524415.1 uncultured Flavobacteriaceae bacterium | reverse complement strand
CGTAGTTTTTGTAAAACTGTTCTTTATCATACCAATACAAGAATAAAACATCCTTTGGTGCGATGTTTATAAGCAACTTATGAATTAAATCCCGTTGATCTGGCATTAATGAGGAATGTGGCTGGTGCAAGGCAAAATAAAAAGACTCATCCACCATATCTTCCAATTTATAGGCATTACTTCTCGTCAATCGTTCCAAGTAAAGCTCTACACCCATTACTTTTTTGCGTTTTGTCACGTCTATTTTATTAAGATAGCTCTTGAGCAATACCTTGTTATTAAGGATATCTTTTATAGGGTGCTCAGGATTTTCCAAAACTGAATACAACATAAACTTTTTAACGCGGTCGTAAATTGGTGTATTTACAATACGATCTAAATCGCACTCAATTATGAGATGACTTTTTAGTTTTTCAATGAGTTCCGGTTGAGAAATATGATATATCAATACATCGTGGACGGTGTCTTTTATGGCTTCCTGGTAAAATTTTAAATCTTCAAAAACCACGATAGGCTTGATAAAATCCCTTAAGAGATAAACACCGTTAAAGGCTCTGGTAAAAAATGATTTTGTTGAATAATGTATGGAATGCAAGGTTAAATCACGATTTCTCAAATCGCCATAGGTTTTTGCCGATTCTAAAAGTTCTTGGTGAATATCCTCGTCAATGAAATTATTGCCATGATTGAATTTATCAATTAACAGCTGTTGTTCCTTTTGCTTTTCTTCTAAATTATCAATTAATCTAAATGTTATACTTACATCTTTATATTTTAAAATGTCCAGAGGTTCATAAAAGACATCAATATCTTGATCAAAATCTATACAAATTGCAGAATCCCTAGTAATGTCATTTATTTTACGTCCATGGGTTCTAAAAATATGTTGCATCATTTCCTTATCAAAAGAATGAAAAGGCAAATAAACCGGTTTTCCCTTTTGCAAAGGAGAAATAATAATGCCGTGCGGATTGGCATCGCCATGATTTAGATAGTGCATATCTCCACGCTCTTCTGCTACTTCAGGACTCCAACCCATTCCATCTATTGAAAATGAGGTTAATTTAGTTCTAGGGAAACCAAGCGTTTCTAAACACTTGTTATACCGCTCTACGAGCTTACCACCTACAGAAATGAGGTCGCTACGATACAAGTTGGCCTGCTTGAGTTTGTCCATCTATAAATTCAAATTATTCAAATAACTTTTCGATTTTGGCATATTGTAGCAGCATAATCGTCTTTGCATCCCTTATGCTCCCTTCTTTTAACATGTGCATGGCATCTTCAAATGATAACTCAATAACTTCTAGTTCTTCGTTTTCATCTTCACAGCCTCCACCACTGCTTTTCTTAAGGTCATCATGATATTCTGCAACAAAAAGAAACATTTTTTCAGTTAGTGCTCCAGGTGATGTGTAGGCAGCTAATACTTGCTGTGCAGATTTTATTCGATAACCTGTCTCTTCTTCAACTTCACGCAATATAGTTTCTAAGGGATCTTCGTTGTTATCGATAGCACCAGCACACACCTCGATAGAATAAGATTCCGAAGGTGTGTTCAAATAAATCGGCATACGAAATTGCTTGGTTAAAATTACAGATTGCTTTTCAGTATTGTAGAGTAAGATTGCAGCACCATCTCCTCTATCGTAAGTTTCTCGCGACAAGCGCTTCCACTGCCCATTCTTAAACCTATAATCGAAATCTATTCGTTTTAAGGTTGCCCAAGCACTCGACAAGGTAATTGCTTCGATATCTTTTATTTTCTTCATGAATTTGAACTGTTGTTAAATTGCTCTCGAGCTTCCAATTCTATATTCATTTGGTTGATACGTTGGTCTACCTTGCGTTTAAAATCAGTATCGGCAATAGTTGCGACATTATCCAAGTAGCGTATAACTTCTTGACGGCGAATATCAGAGAAATTGAGTCCTTTCATGTTAGCCTTCATAAGTTCCTTTAGCATATTGAACTTGGTGTCGTAATCCTTTTTAAAATATAATTCTGGATTGTCAAACCAGTCATCTTCCAGGTCAAAATCCGTCAATCGCAATGAGATCGCAGATTGGATATTCCTCACGTCCCTAGACGAGAAAAATGGAAAGACAGCCTGAATTTCTTTGTACAGATTGGCATAGAACATATGGCTTTGGTGCCCGTGTGCCTTCTCTACTTTCTCAAATATTTCATTTACGCGATCTTCTGATGGTTTCTCGACCGCCTTTAAAATCTCTCCCAAGGATTTTGCCAAGCCTTGGTCTTGTAAATAGTCATAACCCTCTGGTCCATTCATATTCACGAATTGCGGTAGTGTTTTCTCGAACTTTCGCCACCATAAATAATCCTGATCCAAGAAATCGTTTGCTGTGCGAGCACCATCTATTTTAAACCGACCTTGTACTCTGGAAATAACGGCTTTATCCAACATCTCGGGCAAGTTGGTAAAAAGACCGATTGCACTATTGCCATAGTTTATGGCATAGGCCCCTTCAGTATATCTCAAGAACACACCAATTACTTCCTTCACACCAGCTGAAACTCCTTGAGCCGTGCGTTCTTGCAAATTGTTCTCTGCATCGTCAATAGGTGCAAAAATCAGTCGTGTTGGATCTTGCAAGGGTTTCATCCATTCTACCATTTTTTCTGCCGAGCCACCTTGAAAGGTTGATATTAAGGTGTCTGGCATTGGATGAAATAAAAATGGGATTTCCAATTGATCTGTATACTCCTTTAAGCGCGTCGCTATAGCTGCAATAAGCATACTTTTACCCGTACCAGGAATTCCGTAACCCATAAAAACAGGCATAAATCCTCCCAATTCTTGAAATGGGTTTTTCTGTGCTTGGAAATCATAGCTTAAGATTCGTTCTGTTAGTCGTCTGGCAAAGTGTTTTGCATCCTTATTCCCTACAATTTCTTCAAACTTAACTTTATTGAATTCAACACTTTTGGCCGTTCCTTGAAATACATTTTCCCAACCAGAAATAGCAAAATCCGAATGCTCTAATTTATACGTTCTATCCAGAATGGTTTCCGTATATTCCAAAGCACTTTTACGAAGTTGAATTTCATCTATCAAGGCTTGAAAATAAACCATGGTGAAATCCACCACATCCTTATCTGAATGGATAATTTCAGGATGGCTCAAATATTTATCGAAATAAAATAATTGACAAGACATGCCTTTCACCGGTGTAAGCAAAGCCACCTCAGGTATACCTGCAAATTTGTGCTTCATCACGGTTAAATCATCAGAAGCATAAGGCATTAAATCGTGCACTATTTTGTAAGCGGTAGCAAAGAGCATGTATGCCGTTGCGGTTTGCATTTTACTGTCGTACTCTCGCCTTTCCTTTTGGTCCAAAGCAGCTTTATTTTCTGCAAGGGTTGATAAGCCTGACGAATCGTAGTAACTATCTTTAATCCATTGCCCTAATACTATGCCTTCTTGCACCGCAAATAAGGCTTGATTTAAATGAATAGGTATAGCTATGGACTCTGGAAGTAGTTTCTTTTTAAGCGCCAAAATGGTTTTAGAAACAGAGGTCGACGTGACATTAGTTCCGTTGTTGGCTCTAGACAAGAACAATAAAATAGACTCATCCTTATTGTCATTACTCTTAGATTTAGCCCTTTGTGACTGTTCCCATTGTACCGACTTAAGGTAGGACGAGGCTTCGTCCCTAAGCATGTCTAGCTCTTTTTGTTTAATTGGAAATGTAGAATTATGTTCCATGTACTTAGTGTTGTTAATCTTAATCCATCCTTAGTTGGTCAAAACCATTTTTCGGTAAGGTTTATTTTAGTCCAGCCACTTCTATAGGTGGTTGTGTTAAAGTATGGATTAACTCCGGTGTTTTATTGTAAAGGAGTTGAATGATTCTATGTGGCGCCAATATGTACGTTTGCTTAAAAACCTTATCCCATTTCTGAAAGGTTTGCTTGTTAAAAAATCCACCTTCCTTGAATTCACTTTCAGAGTTTAACTCGTCTATTTTAAGCGATATGGCAAAGGCCTCAATTGAAATGGTTTTTTTGGCTATACCTTCTAAAATGGCGTGGGTCATCTCATTCTTGTCTTTTGCAAATACATTGTGAATTGGCCCTAAATCGACACGTTTTATGCGCTTTGGAAGCAATTTGGGCAACCTTTTATCAATGGCATAGGCCATTGTGTCTAAATTCATATCCCTATCGGCTACATTCTTTAGCACCTTATAAATTTGGTCCTTATAATCCATAACCTCTGTGCCATTATAATTGAAATACATAAAGCACATAAAAGGTCTATTATGCGTAACATCGTAAAAACTCCAACTCACTAAATAATCACCTTCATTACCTTCAGGATTTCTTAGGATTTTACCCTGAACAAACCTATTAAAGATATATTCCTTTTTTGCCGAAGAATAATATACTATCGAAGCCGCCTGAAATAACTTTCGCTTAGAGATGGGCTGTTTCTTTCGCATTAAAGTATCTAAAAATTCAGCCTTTAAATCAGCAATAGGAGTTAGCTTTCCCAGAAACTCTTCTCGTAAACCCAAGTCATTGAACAAATATCGAAACTCCAGGTAATTAGGGAATCCAGAATCTGTAAGGTCTACTTTCATGTTTTCCTCATCATCATACATATATTTTACACGCATAGCCTCAATGGAATAGAGCAACAAATCACAATACTGTTTAAATAATTGCACTTCTTGAGAGTTACAGAGCCCATTTGCTTGTACTGCCACCACGAGCTCCTTAAGTGTAAAATCTATCATTCTGTGATAGAACACATATTGTTCCTTAGAGTCTAATATTGCTGAGTCTAATGGTGTTACGATCATTGATATCGATGCTTTATCCGATGAAACTATTCATGATAGAGCCTAAATTGAATTTTAATATTAGCTGTTACGAGAGTAAATCGTCTTCTTTTGTTTCAGATTTCTTTGAAGGCACTTCCGCTTCATTACCATCTGGTACGGTTTCTTCAGCATTGTAATAGGCATCAAAGATTTCCTTCATATCGATTCCGTAGCGATCGGCAAAATTCTTTTGAATTTCACCATCCTTATTTCTAATTTCCTTAAGCGCTTCTGCATAACTGCTGTAAACACCTTGCATTACTTTTTCGTGTACCGGAATGTTATCCATCATTTCCTGTCTTGCCTTAGCGCTCGCCGTGTGCATCGCTGCAAGGGTCTCGCCAATGTGCTCATCAGTTTTCACTCCTAAGTGCTCCAGGATGGCTGCAAATTCTTGATCGGTTCTGGCTTTTAGTGCTACAACATAGCCATCGTAATACTTTAATCTTTCATCGGTATCACTTTTTAATTTTGCCCTATGCGTTTGCAAATTACTTCTAAGTGATGTTAGAACCTTTATAGTAAGGTTGTGCTTGTGCACAAAGCTATCTTTAGAAGCCGCTAGTGTAGTATAAGCATTTTTAAGTCCTTCTAGTTCCTCAACCTTTTGCTCTAATTTCGTTACACGTTCCAAGGCCTCTGAATATTCCGTAGACTGTTTATCTGCTACTTCATCCAGTGCTTGTCTTGCTTGCTTGAGGAGCGCATACTGCTCTTCTAATTGAGATTCTACCTCTGCCTTTTTCTCAAGAGCCTTTGTATGGTTGTTACTAGCCTCTACAATGGCCGTTTTTAGGTTTTCCTCAACTTCCTTTATTTCGAGCTCGCGGTCTTTTAAACGTTTAATGGCTGCTTGGCTCTTAAAGGACAGCTCGTTGAGCAAGGTTTGAACGTCTGCATTCTCAATGCGCTGTTGAAACATGGCTTTAGCTCTATTGTCAGCTGAGTCGCGTTCTTTTTGGGCTGCTTTTAGCTCATCTTCGGCACGCTTTATTTTAGACTTTCTTCCCCAAAGATTATTCCACCAAGTATCAGGTTTATTTTGAGCATCCTCTAATTCAACTTTAGCGCGTTCTAAACGCTTTACGGCATCGTTAATGACTTTTTGCTCTTCGGCGTTTAAAGCAGAAAAGCCTTCGAACATAATTCCCACTTCATCTTGATAGTCCGTTAAATCCTTAATGGCATCTAATAGCGTAGAACGGTCTTTTTCTGCCATTTCTACTACGCTATCTAAAGTTGCGTTTAGTATTTTCTGTCGACTTTCCGGGTCGTCTTCCTGGGCCAATTTAGATTTCATTTGGTCAATGGCTTTACCCCAATTGACATCAACCTTTTCTGGTTTTTCATTAGAGTTGGTCTCTAGCAAATCAAATTCTTCGGACATATGATAAGGTGTTAAAGTTTAAAAAAATGGATATACAATGTCGGTATTTTTAAATGAGAATAAAAATTTATCCTGTAAAATATAGGTAGTAAATGTTATAAAAATGTTACAACTGCGCGATACAGAAACGAGTTAAGTAATTTTGGATAAAACTAACCTTATGAAAAATTACAAATTATTTACCCTACTTGTTGTACTAACGCTTTTTTCAAGTTGTAAGAATGAAGCCAAGGAGACTGCAATTAATTCCGAAGAGACTGAAAAAACAGTTGAAACTACTGATGCCACTGTAAAGGTTATTCCCATTAATCATGGAACGCTAGTGCTTGAGTATCGTGAAAATGTCATCTATGTAGACCCTGTTGGTGGTGCCAAAGCATTTGAGGGGCAAAAGAGACCTACACTTGTTTTAATCACCGATATCCATGGCGATCACTTAAATACCGAAACATTGGAAGCGCTTAACATCAACGCTATTCCATTGGTTGCTCCCCAAGCCGTTGCAGATAAAATTCCAAGTAAGGTGCATAATGGTCCAATAATTATGTCTAATGGAGAAGTTAAAACAGTTTCAGGAATTAATATTGAGGCAATTCCAATGTATAATCTTAGAGAAGAAGCATTGAAATTTCATGAAAAAGGGAGAGGAAACGGCTATTTACTTACGCTAGGTGATGAACGCGTGTATATTTCTGGAGATACTGAAGATATTCCTGAGATGCGAAATCTAAAAAATATAGACAAAGCTTTTGTTTGCATGAACTTACCTTATACCATGCCTGTTGAAAGTGCTGCTAGTGCCGTTTTGGAATTCAAGCCAAAGCAAGTAATCCCTTATCATTACAGAGGAACTGAAGGGTTAAGCGATGTCAGTAAGTTTAAGTCTTTAGTGGAAGAAAAAGATGCATCCATAGAAGTTTCGCTTTTAAAGTGGTATTAACTTTTATGTGTTAATAACTTTCTCTTGCATATATCTAAATGTGCGAAAGACCTTTAAAACACTGTGTTTTAACGAAATTATCTATCGTTTAATCGGTGTTTTTTAGTCATATTTTTCGTAAATATTTTAAAATAAGCGGGTTGCATATTTGATTTTTTTCTATATTAGCCATGTAGAAACCAAATCTAACACCTAAATTAAATATGCTTAACCATCTGCCCTCCATAGCACTTCTGGTCACGACTACACAGTTGACCATGATTTTAATAGCAGTTGCCGCCATTTTCTTAGTTTTCATTTTAATAGCTATTGTAAAAATGTACAAGCTGAAAGCTGAAAATAAAAAACTGATGGACACCAATGCATTTAGAGACCTTGACGAATCTTACAAAGATTTTACGGGAGGTCACCTTTACGGTGATAATTAAAATATAAAAGCCAGCTACTAAGCTGGCTTTTTTTATCTAACTAGTTTCTTATACTTTATGCGTTTAGGCATGACATCGGCGCCTAAGCGTTTCTTTTTGTTTTCTTCATAATCTGAAAATCCGCCTTCAAAGAAATAAACCTGCGAATTTCCTTCAAATGCTAAAATGTGCGTACATATTCTATCAAGGAACCAACGATCGTGACTTATAATAACAGCACAGCCAGCGAAATTTTCAAGCCCTTCTTCCAAGGCTCTTAAGGTGTTGACATCAAGGTCATTGGTTGGTTCATCTAAAAGTAACACATTACCTTCTTCTTTAAGGGTCATGGCAAGGTGCAATCGGTTGCGTTCTCCGCCCGAGAGCAATTTTACCTTCTTATTTTGTTCACTACCAGAAAAATTGAATCGACTTAAATACGCTCTTGAGTTAACTTGTCTATTACCCATCATGATAAGCTCTTGCTCATCACTGAAATTTTGCCAGATGGTCTTTTCTGGGTCTATGTTGGAATGACTTTGATCCACATAGGCAATTTTAGCCGTCTCACCAACCTCAAAACTACCTTTGTCGGGTTCTTCTTCACCCATAATCATTTTAAAAATTGTAGTCTTTCCAGCACCATTAGGGCCAATTATACCTACAATTCCTGCTTGTGGAAGCTTAAAATTTAAGTCTTCATACAATAATTTGTCTCCAAATGCCTTACTTACACCTTTGGCCTCTATGACGTTGGTTCCCAATCTAGGACCATTTGGAATATATATTTCCAGTTTTTCGTCGAGTTGTTTTTGATCTTGATTGAGGAGTTTGTCGTAATTCTTTAAACGGGCTTTTTGTTTGGTCTGTCTTCCCT
>CAZGDG010000001.1:0-5329 GCA_964524415.1 uncultured Flavobacteriaceae bacterium | reverse complement strand
TTGGGCCAATCGTTTAGACTTTTGGTCTAACCAAGAGGAATAGTTTCCTTTCCATGGAATACCTTCACCTCTATCCAATTCTAAAATCCAACCTGCTACATTATCCAAGAAATATCTATCGTGAGTGACAGCTATCACTGTACCTTTATAATTGGCCAAATGATGCTCTAGCCAGTGAACTGATTCGGCATCCAAGTGGTTTGTAGGCTCATCTAACAATAAAACATCTGGTTCCTGTAATAATAATCTGCACAATGCCACCCTGCGCCTTTCACCTCCAGAAAGCACACCAATTTTCTTATCACTTTCAGGCGTTCTAAGGGCATCCATGGCAATTTCAAGCTTGGTATCTAGCTCCCAAGCATTTTTGGCATCAATTTGATCTTGAAGTTCTGCCTGCCTATTCATAAGTTTCTCCATTTTATCTGGATCACTGTAGACCTCTTCCAATCCAAATTGATCGTTAATGGAATTGTATTCATCCAATATGGCCACCGTTTCGGAGACACCTTCCTTCACAACATCCAGAACTGTCTTTTCATCATCTAACTGTGGCTCCTGTTCTAAATATCCCACGGTATAATCCTGGGAAAACACCACATCACCCTGATAATTTTTATCGACTCCAGCAATAATTTTAAGAAGTGTAGATTTACCAGAGCCGTTGAGTCCTAAAATGCCAATTTTAGCACCATAAAAGAAACTCAAGTATATATTTTTTAGCACAGGTGTATTAGCACCTTTAAAGGTCTTGGTTACACCGGACATTGAAAAAATTACTTTTTTATCGCTACTCATTATACACGACCTTTTAAAGCATTAAACACCCAAGAAATACAAAAGAAACCAAATCCAACAGCTGCAAAACCCCAGCCTGCAACCTCATCGTAGCGAAAAGCGCCTAAAGCTATTAGACCTAATCCTACAAATATCATTATCCAAGTTGCCCAGGCAAGGACTGTGTTTTTATTCATTGCCATAATCGTAATCTTAATTTTTGATAGTTAGTTAAAAACAAATATCGGTATTTTAAAATAAAAAAGCACCACAAATTGTGGTGCCTTATTGCAATTAAAACTTACTTTCAAAGATTAATCATTGGCACTTCAATAAACAGCAATTCAGAGTCTTCAATTGCATTTATATCAAAGTCAGCTGTTTCTGAAATCCCTAAGGCATCTCTTGAATTTAATTGAGTGTCTGCAATTGAAACTCCTCCACTTATGTTCATAACATAAACACCGTGATCTTTACTTTTTAAATCATAAGTAAATGATTTGCCACCTTTTAAATCTATCCGTGACAATCTAGCATCTTGATGAATTTTCAAACTATAATCATCGTCATCTTTAAATGACGTGACCAAAGTTTGCAATTTTCCATTCCTGTCTTCGGCACTAAACATTTTTTGATCGTAACGTGGCTGCACACTTCGTTTCTCTGGTATAATCCAGATCTGAAACAAGCTTAAGTATTCATCTACAGAACCATTAATCTCAGAGTGCTGTACACCAGTACCAGCAGACATGACCTGTACTTCTCCTGGTACAACTGGTATCCAATCATCACCCATATTATCACGATGTTTCAAAACCCCTTTTAAAGGTATTGTTATAATTTCCATATTATCATGTGGATGTGTCCCAAATCCCATTTTTGGCGCAATAACATCATCATTCAACACTCTTAATGCACCAAAATGTACTTTTTCTGGGTTATACCAACTTGCAAAACTAAATGAATGATTGGCCTGCAACCAGCCATGGTTAGCATATCCTCTATCTTCTGCTCTGTGAATTATTGTTTTCATCTCATTAGTCCTTTCTTTAGTAATTATCTTAGTTTATCTAACAAATCGCTTAATTGTTTAGCCTCTGCTTCTGAAATATTTTTTAGTAAATCGTTATTTAAATTATTTGGTATTGATTTTAAAAGATTTTTACCCTCTTGGGTTATTTTTATTTCTACCACACGTCGGTCATGCTCAGATGGCAAACGTTGAATGTAATTTTTCGCACATAACTTATCCATTAATCGCGTGGCGTTTGGGGAACGTTCTAGCATTCTATCTTTTATGGTCTGAACGCTAAGTGGCTCATTAGCTCCATTAAGGATTCTTAGTATATTGTACTGCTGAGGCGATATTCCAAAAGGCTTGAAGAATTCATTCTGGCAATTATTTATCCAATTTGCCGTATAAATGATGTTCAATAATGCTTTTATTCTGTTATTCTTGAATTTAGAATTAATATCTTTTGCTAAATCACCCATGATTGTGGTTTTACTTATTTAATCCTTAATACAGGACCTCTGAATAGTCCTTCCTCTTTTTAAATACAGCCTTAGCGAAAGGACAAAGCGGTATTATTTTGAGTCCTTTGGCTCTTGCATAATCAACAACCGAATCAACCAAATTATATCCTATACCCTTTCCTTTTTATGATTCACCAACTTCAGTGTGATCTATTATTAATTTGTCATCTCCTGCATTACTGTAGGTTATTTTGGCCACCGTTATATTATCCTTCGCTATAAAGAATTCACCTTTGCTATCTGTGCTGTCGTGATTAATGGTCATTACAAAAGACTATTTTGAAATTGTTTAACTTCAACCAGTAGTTCATCTTTCAACTCTTGATTGGTAATTTCTCCATTTTCAAAATTATTATGGAAAGAAGGCAATGAAAATTTCCCCACAATGTTGGCATCGTGCCATGGAAATCTTGCGGCGGCCATTTCCAAAACAGAGATTCCTCCACGTTGACCAGGAGATGTAGCCATTAAAAGCATTGGTTTGCCTAAGAAGGTCTTACCCTCTACTCGAGACGCCCAGTCAAATACATTCTTGAACGCACTTGAATAGGCGCCATTATATTCGGCAAGTGAAAGTACGATACCATCCGAATTTCTTATTTCATTGACAAAATTGACGGCTTCTTCTGGAAATCCGCTTTCTTTCTCTCTATCCGAACTATAAATGGGCATTTCAAAATCGTTTAAATCAAGATGCTTAACGTCTACACCACGAATTAAAGAGGCTGCATAATTTGCCAATTGCCGATTAATCGATGTACTACTGTTACTTCCCGCTAAAGCTATTATCGTCTTCATATGTTTTGTTTTAAGTTGTGCCAAAGATAATATATTCCATGGAATATAATACCATGTAATATATTTTTAACGTTTCATTTAGATTAATTGATAATTGCGCAAGCCTAATGTTTTGTAAATTCGTGCACAAATACATTTCAATGGATTTAAAATTCAACAAGAACGAAGACCATAACAAATTATTGGTGTCTGAATTAAAAAGACGTCTAGCTAAAATTAAAATGGGCGGGGGCACTAAAAGTATAGAGAAGCATCATAGCAAAGGAAAAATGACAGCAAGAGAGCGTATAGACTATCTTTTAGATCCTAAGGCAGCATCCATTGAAATTGGAGCTTTTGCTGGTGATGCTATGTATGAGGATTACGGCGGATGCCCTTCTGGCGGTGTTGTTGTAAAAATTGGTTATGTTAAAGGAAAGCAATGTATTGTTGTAGCCAATGATGCTACGGTAAAAGCCGGTGCCTGGTTTCCCATAACAGGAAAAAAGAATTTAAGGGCGCAAGAAATATCCATTGAAAATAGATTGCCTATAATTTATCTTGTTGACAGTGCTGGTGTATTTCTGCCCATGCAGGATGAAATATTCCCAGACAAGGAACATTTTGGCCGTATTTTTAGAAACAATGCCATAATGAGCAGTATGGGTATCACTCAAATAGCTGCCGTCATGGGAAGCTGTGTTGCTGGTGGCGCCTACTTGCCCATAATGAGTGATGAAGCCTTAATTGTAGATAAAACAGGTAGTATTTTCCTAGCCGGAAGCTACTTAGTAAAAGCTGCCATTGGAGAATCTATCGATAACGAAACATTAGGCGGTGCTACAACCCATTGTGAGATTTCGGGTGTTACAGATTATAAGGCCAAGGATGATAAAGATGCCTTGGACACCATTAAAAATATTGTGGATAAAATTGGTGAATTTGATAAAGCCGGTTTCAATAGAATCAAATCGGTAAAGCCAAAAGAAAAGCAAGAAGATATTTATGGTATCCTTCCAAAAAGTCGAGCAGACCAGTACGACATGAAGGAAATTATCAAGCGCCTTGTAGATAACTCTGAATTTGAAGAATACAAGGAAGGCTATGGCAAAACCATTATAACAGCTTATGCACGTATTGATGGTTGGGCAGTTGGAATCGTAGCTAACCAAAGACAGATTGTAAAATCCACAGGAGCCAAGACCAAACCTAGTGAAATGCAGTTTGGAGGTGTTATCTATAATGATTCAGCAGATAAGGCCACACGTTTTATTGCCAATTGTAATCAAAAGAAAATCCCCTTGGTATTTTTACAAGATGTCACTGGCTTCATGGTTGGTAGTAAGTCAGAACACGCAGGAATTATAAAGGATGGTGCCAAAATGGTTAATGCTGTTAGTAATTCCGTAGTCCCAAAGTTCACGATTGTAGTTGGCAACAGCTATGGAGCTGGGAATTACGCTATGTGTGGAAAAGCTTATGACCCAAGATTAATCGTGGCATGGCCTAGTGCAGAACTCGCCGTAATGAGCGGAAATTCTGCCGCAAAGGTACTATTGCAAATTGAAACGGCTTCATTAAAAAAGAAAGGTGAAACCATTACAAAAGAAAAGGAAGAAGAGCTTTTCAATAAAATAAAGTCGCGTTACGATAATCAGGTGTCTCCATATTATGCTGCTGCAAGATTATGGACCGATGCTGTTATAGACCCACTAGATACCAGAACATGGATCAGTATGGGTATTGAAGCGGCAAACCACGCTCCTATTGAAAAGTCTTTTAATATGGGTGTGCTTCAGGTTTAATTTCCCTGATGCGCCTTAACTCTAGGAACGGTTAACAATTTCGTTTGTCTTCCATTAACATATCTGAAGCCATTTGTTCCCCAATACCCAGCTTCTTCGAGCATGATACGAATATCTCGTTTCCACTCTGGTAAATTAACGGTTGTATTCAATTCAATGGCGTAAACCGTATTCTCATGCAACGGATAGTCGCCATTAACAGGCACACCATTTTGAGCATCCCACATACCTAAGGTAGTTCCTGAAGAATGGCCATATGATCCCAGAGGGTGTGTGTATATGGCTGGTCGTAGACCTTCGGCTTTAGCCTGTTCGAGAGATTCCTTTAAAATGGTATTGCCTGTTTTTCCTGTTTTAAAGTTTGATGTAAAAATATCTTGAACCCTATTTCCTTTTTTAAGGGCTTCCACCAAAAAATCTGGAGCTTCCGTTTC